>CACZRJ010000039.1 GCA_902783535.1 uncultured Ruminococcus sp.
CCCTCTTCCGCGATGCTGTGGACGCGGAAGTCGTTCCGGGCGTTCAGTTCCTCAATTCTTCCCACTGCGCACCACCTTGACCGTCGCGCAGAAGTCTTCTTTGCCGAGTCCCATTTCGAGCGCCTTGTCGTAAACGCGGACCGCGTTGTCCAGGCCGGGCATCGGCAGCCCGCATTCCTTCGCGAGATTCTGGCAGATATGCACGTCCTTGTGCTCGTTCTCCACGGAGAACGCGGTCGTGTAGTCTTCCTTCGACAGCGCGTCCTTCTTGGAGTCGAGATACCAGTTTCCGGCGCCGCCGTAGGAGATCGCCTGCGCGAACGTCAGGATGTCGATCCCGTTCAGAGCCGCCAGCGTGGACGTCTCGTTCACGCCGTTCTGGATTTGAGAGACCAGGGCGTTGTGGCAGATCTTCATGACCAGGCCTTTGCCGTTTCCGCCGAGACGGATCACGTTCTCGCCCATGTACAGAAGGATCGGACGGATCTTCTCATAGTCCTCTTCAGGACCGCCGACGTAAATGCCGAGTTTTCCCGCGATCGCCGCGGGCTTGCTCTTGACGACCGGCGCGTCGAGGAATTTCGCCCCCGTCGCCTGGACCGCGTGCGCGATCTCCACGGAAACGGCGGGATCGATCGTGCTCATGTCGATGCACGTTTTTCCCGGGCCGAGCACGGGAAGGATCTCCCCGTAGACCGCCTTCGAGTGTTCGGATTTCGGGACCATCGTGATGAAGACGTCTGTTTTTTCCGCCACTTCGCGCGCGCTTTCGCAGGGTTTCGCCCCCAGGGAAGCGAGTTTTTCGACCTTTTCGCGGACCACGTCGAAGACATAGACCGCGTCGTCGTGCTTGCGAATGATGTTTTCGCACATGGACTCGCCCATGATGCCGAGTCCGACAAAACCGATTTTCATTTTTTACCTCTTGCGTTTCTTATTTCGCCGTGTTGTCCCAGGCTTTCCGGAACGTGTCCATGCCCTGACGGGTGTACGGGTGCGCCATGGAATCCATATAGACGGCCAGACCTGCCGTGACGATGTCGGCGCCGGCGACGGCGCAGTCGACGATCTGCTTGCCGGTACGGACCGCGGCGCAGATGATCTGCGTCTTTCCGTAGAATCCGTAGTTCTTGTAGATCTGCACGATGTCGCTGATGTATTTTCTGCAGTCCTCGCCGTTCGCTTCCTTCCAGCCGATGAACGGGGACACGAAGAGCGAGCCGTTCTTCGCGGGCAGAAGCGCCTGGGACGCGGAGAAGATCAATGTCACGTTGGTGCGGATGCCTTCCTTTTCCAGCTGCCGGGCCGCGGCGACGCCGTCCGCCGTGCAGGGGATCTTGATGGCGAAGTTTTCGGACACGGAAGAAATCTTCCGCGCCATTTCCACCATGTCTTCCGCTTTCTCGAGATACGGGTCGACCTCGACGGAGACCGGGAACTTGTCGATGCCCTCCAGTCCCTCCCTGCGGACCCAGTCCGCGATGTCCGTGATCGCCTGCATGAAGGTCTTGCCGGAATCCATGATGTGCCGCGGATTCGTCGTGACCCCGTCGATCCCGAAGGTGTGATACGCTCTGTCGATTTCATCCAGCTTTGCGCTGTCCAGGAAAAATTTCATTTTGTGCCTCCAAAAAGATTTATCAACAATTTGCTTATTTTTCAAAAATGTCTTTCACGGTTTCAAGAAGCGAAAGCACGTCTCCGTCCGCGCGGACGAATACGGGCGGCCTTCCGACCGGCGCCGGGATCACATGCTTTCCGCCCCGGAATTCCTCTCCCGTGAACAGATGGATCCAGCGGTCCTCCGGCAGCCAGACCTCCCGGGTCTCCGCGCCCTTTTTCAGGACCGGCGCGACCAGGACGTCCCTGCCGAGCAGATATTCCGTATGCTCCGTATACGCGGGACTCTCGTCGTAGTGGTAGAAGAGCGGCCGCATGACCGGCGTCCCTTTTTCCGTATTCTCCGACGCGAGTTTCTTCAGGTACGGCTTCAGCGCGGCGTGCAGCCGGCTGCACCGGGACAGCTGCTTCAGCAGCTCGCCGTCCGCGTCGAACTGCACGTTGCGGGAAGGCTGGTTTCCTTCATGGAACCGGTACAGCGGAGAGAAGACGTTCATTTCCTCCCAGCGGAGGAGCAGTTCTTTGCTGCGCGTCATTTTCGAGACCGTCGTGTATCCGCCGACGTCCGAATGCGTGATCCCGAATCCGCTCATCGCGAGCGAGAGCGTCGCGGGGATGACAGAGCCGATGCCGTCGTCCTCGGACCAGTCGACGTGCTGATCGCCCGTCCACATCATGGGGGAATATTTCGGCGTTTCCGTGTAGCCCGCGCGGGTGAAGAAGAAAACGTCCTTCTCGGCGCCGGCTTCCCGGACCGCTTCCCGGTTCAGTTTCGCCCACATGGCCGGCCACTGGTTGTGCAGCGTTTCCGGGTCTTCTCCGGAGTGCAGGACGCAGTCCATCGGGAGGTATTCTCCGAAGTCCGCCATCCAGCCGCCCATGCCGAGTCCGATCATGTTTTCTTTGATGATCCGCTTGTACCAGTCCCAAGCGTCCGGATTCGTCAGGTCGATCATGGCCGCGGGGAACGTGGTGATGGTCACCAGATAGTCTTTCCCTTCTTTGTCCTTCACGCAGTAGCCGTGTTCCGCCGCGTATTTGTACAGGTCC
>CACZRJ010000040.1 GCA_902783535.1 uncultured Ruminococcus sp.
ACAGTCCTTGCCGGGACGGTGAAGGCTTCACCGGTACTGGGATTGCGTGCCTTTTTCTCCGCGACCTTCTTTGCCTCGAAGGTCCCGAAGCCGATCAGGGCGAGCTTCTGCCCATCCGCTACGGTGTTCTGGACAGCATCCATCATGCTGTCGAGAGCCGCGCCCGCCTGCTTCTGGGTGAGACCGGCCTGTGCCGCGATCTTTCTGGTGAGTTCGGATTTGTTCATTGTATTTTCATCACTTTGATTTGGCTAACTGTATTATACGGCGGAAAACGGCTTGTGTCAAGAGCTTTCTGGAAAAGGGCCGAGTTCTCTCCGTTCTGAGCATATTTTAGGTTGATTCGGCCTCCAGATCCTTTTCCATATAGGTGCACCGGAAGGTATGGTGGTGAGCTTGCCGTTCGGGATTATACCGGTACCCCAGTTTCTCATAAAATCCCTCGAACCCGATCCGGCTGGAAAGAATGATTTTCCTGTTTCCCGCTTCCTTGATCCACTTCTCTGCTTCCCGCATGACCTGCTCCCCAAGATGCTTTCCCCTGTATTCCGGAAGGACGACAACCCGGCCGATTTCCGCCGCTCCCGGTTCTGCCTCGAACCAGTGGCAAGTTGCCACCGGGAAATCATCATCCAGGGCGAGGATGTAATGACAGTTCGGCCCGTCGATCTCGTCAAACTCCTGCCGAAGGGTGATATGGTACTCTTTTGCCATGGCCTGAATGCGCACGTAATACGCTCCGGCCCGCTGGTATTCCTCTATTGCCCGGATGATCTGCATGATATTCCTCTGGGATCGGGTATTTTTCCTCAGCCTCTCCGCCCTCGCACGTCAACCCGGACGTCCGCCATACTTCCGGCGACGAAGCGAAGGCTGTCCATGAGGGACTCCTTTTCGGAGCGGCGGGTACAGGAGTATTATAGCTGAAACAGATTGAACTGTCAACAGAAAAAAACGGGCCCTGCACAAACACAGGGCATGGGGATGGACATTGCGTATTGACACGAGCGAAACTGTGTGCTAAAATAATAAAAGAATCTGGAATTTCTTAAAAATGGAGGTCCTCATGAGACTGAGAATCCTTAGCCTGTTCCTCACAGCGGTGCTCTTGCTCTCTTCCTTCGCGGGATGCAGTTCCGGCGGTACGGACAGCACGAATACCGACGATCCGGCCATCTCCAATACAGCGGACAACGGATCCGCTCCGACCGCGGCCGAGCCGGAGGAGACGGAACCGAAGCGTGTCGAAGCCGATCTTCCCGCCCGGGACTTCGGCGGCGCGGATATGAATTTCTACGGCCGTATCTATTCCGGGGCATGGTCCGCCATCGACATCGCCGTGCACGAGCAGAACGGCGAACATATCAACGATGCCCTTTTCAACCGGACGATCTACATCGAAGATACTTACAATGTCGTTCTGAACCCTGTCGAGAGCGGGGACAGCGGGATCACCAATGCCGTGAAAAACGCCGTATCCGCGGGAGATACCACGTGGCAGGCTGCTGTCGGCGACGTTTATGACTCCGGTGCCCTGGCTTCGGGCGGCTCGCTTTACGATCTGAACCAGACGGAAAACCTCGATCTCTCCGCCCGCTGGTGGACGCAGATGCTCAACAATTCCCTCTCCATCGCGCACCGGCTGTATTATGCGACCGGAGACATTTTCATCATCGACAACAAGGCGACCCGCGTATTCTTCTTCAACAAGGATATCGTGCGCAACCTCGGTCTGGAAGATCCTTACTCCCTTGTGAAGGAAAACCGCTGGACCGTCGAAACGTATGCGGCCATGAACGAGGCGGTAAAAAGCGACCTCGACGGCGACGGCGCCATGAACCGCAAGTACGACCGCTTCGGCACAATGGCGCAGACGACGCTGGGATCCGTCCTCTACTTTGCGTCCGGAAACCTGCTGGCAGGCAAGAACGCCGACGACATTCCGGAACTGACCTGCATCGAACCCTCCGCCATCGACGTCATGACGGGTATTGCGGCGCACATCGGCGGAAGCGAGGCGATCTCCCTCTCCGGTGAAACGACGATCAACGGCTCCTACCCGGACAATCTGGTCTACTTCCAGGAGGGACGCGTCCTCTTCGCGCCGGAAGTCCTGCTCCACATCGAAACCATGCGCGACTGCGAGGTGGATATCGGCATCCTGCCCGCTCCGAAATACACGGAAGCCCAGGACAAGTTCTACTGCTACGCCGACGGCTGGTGCGTCAACGTAGCTTCGATCCCCGTCACGAATCCGGCCCCCGGCGACGTTGCCTTTATCATGGAAGCGATGGCAGCGGATTCCCTGAACAACCTCACGCCCGCGTACTACGAGATCTGTCTGACCGAAAAATATGTCCGCGACCCCGAATCCGTGGAGATGCTCGATCTGATCCTGTCAAGCGTCGTGATGGACAACGCGAACATCTTCTCCTGGGCTGACATCGAAGGGACCGTGGCGTCCTCGATTTACGCCGGCGAAGGGATCGCCTCCTCCCTCGAATCGAAGCGCAAGGCGGCGGAAAAGATGATGAGCCGCACGATTCAGGCATTCACCGGGGAATAAAGTTCAATCCCATAGCGACCCGAACCCCAAACGGCTCGCGCTTTCAGCCAAACCAGCCCGGCCTGTCAAAAGAAACAGCCCGACGAGATTTCCCTTCTCACCGGGCTGCTTTCTATTTTATGCAGGTTCAGATTTTTTCTTTTTCCGGTCCTCAACCTTGATACCGGTGAAAATACCGTGTCCCGCGCCGATGAAAGCATGGCCTTCGGCTTTCAGCATCTTCCTGAACGGCCGGTTCGATCACCCGGCCGCCGCGGACAGCCCACGATCACCGAAGATCATGATCTCCAAAACCGGGGAGAAATGATCGTCACAGAATCTCATCCGATGTATTCTTTCCGTCCGTCATGACCGAACGGTAGCGCTCGAGCTGAGAGGACGCGGCCCTGTAATCCGGATGTGAGCAGCAGGGGATGGTCGGAGCCGTACCGTCTTCCCGGTAGAAGGGCGACTCCCGATCGTTTTCCCAGGCTTTTCTGCAATCCTCGGAATGGAAATCGGGAATCTCATACGTCTGCCCGCCGTTCATCACGGAGCGGTGCGCGAGGATAGCGACGGAGGACATCGCCACAGCCGCATATACGTCGAACGGGTGCTCGGGCTGTCCTCCTCGTTTTATGCAATCCAGAAACATCCGCGCCGTGATGAAATCGCCGCCGCCGTGCCCGCTGGATCGGATCAATTCCTCGTCCCTGTCGTGCCAGTCCGGTTCATACTGCTGGCATTCCTTCAACCCCTCCGGCACCTGCCAGCCGTTAT
>CACZRJ010000041.1 GCA_902783535.1 uncultured Ruminococcus sp.
TATCCCGATGATGAATACTTCTTTCTCAAACTCATTGACATGAGCCGCTCAAAGGATACGTAATCCCATCAAAATCTAGACTGACCCAAAAAAAATCATAACAAACGACGGTTCCGGCCTGCTTCATGCAGGCTGGAACCGTCATCTTATTTTCGTCTATTCGTCTTCTCCGGGCGTCCGGAACCGGTCGGTCAGTTCCTTCAGCTCGTCGAGCAGATCCGTCAGACCGTCTTCCGACAGAACGCCTTTCTTCAGGTCCGCCGGGAGCAGTCCGTTCTCGTCCGCTTCGAAATCCTTCATCCAGTCGCCGGACTGCAGATACGTCTCCAGTTTCCGCGCGTTGTCCGTGATGTCCTCCATCAGGCTTCCGGCTTCCCGGATCTCGCGCAGCGTTCTGTCCATCAGTTCCTCGTAGTACGCGATCCGCGCGATCTGCTTCTTTCCCGCGGTCCGTTTCCTGTCCGTTCCTCCGTTCGCCATGACTGTTCACACCGCCTTCCGTACGGATTGAAGTTTCGCTTTCAGCAGGACTCGCCGACGGCGTCGAGGATCCGTTTCCATAGCGCGTCCCGTCCTTCGCCCTTCAGCGAGGAATACAGAACGACTTCCGTGCCCGGCCGGAACGCCGGCTCGGAAAGCAGTTTTTCGGAAGCGCGTGCGAGTTCCGTCCTGTTCAGTTTGTCCGCTTTCGTCGCGACGACCAGATACGGGACCTGATAGAAGTCGAGATAGCGGAGCATCATCCGGTCGTCCTCCGTCAGACCGACTTTGCAGTCGACCAGCTGCAGGACCATGCGGAGCGCAGGGTTGTCCCGGAAATACGTTTCCGTCAACGAAGACCACTTTTTGACGTCGTCCTTCGACCGTCGCGCGAACCCGTATCCGGGCAGATCCGTGAGGATCAGCTTCCCGTCCACGCGGTAGCAGTTCACCGTGACCGTCTTTCCGGGTTCTCCGGAAACGCGCGCGAGTTTTTTCCGCCCGATCAAAGAATTCACGAGCGAACTCTTTCCGACGTTGCTTCGCCCCGCGAAGGCAATCTGCGGCAAGCCGGACTTGATCAGCTGGGACGGAAGTCCCGCCGTCAGGATCAGTTCCGTATTGTGCAGGTTCACCTGCCCGTATCTCATCTGCGCTTCCATGCGTTCACCTACGGGCGGATGGCCAGACGCACGACTTCGGACACGTCCTTGACAGGGATCAGCTTCAGGTGTTCCCTCACCTCGCTGTCCAGGTCTTCGACGTCTCCCCTGTTGTCGAACGGGATGAGCACCGTGTCGCAGCCGTAACGGTAGGCGGCCATCGTTTTCTCGCGCAGCCCGCCGATCGGCAGAACGCGTCCCGTCAGGGTGATCTCGCCCGTCATCGCGACATTGCGCCGGACCGGTTTTCCGGTCAGTTCGCTGACCATCGCGGTGCAGAGCGTCACGCCCGCGGACGGCCCGTCCTTCGGAACGGCGCCTTCCGGAACGTGGATGTGCATGTCCTGTTTCGTATAGAAGTCGGGATTCACGCCGAGCTCGTCAGAATGCTTGCGGATATAGCTGACGGCGGCCTTCGCGCTTTCCTTCATGACGTCGCCGAGGTTTCCGGTCAGTTCCAGCTTTCCGGTGCCGGACATCGCAGTCGCCTCCACCTTGAGCAGTTCCCCGCCGACGGAGGTCCAGGCGAGCCCGTTCACGACGCCGACGGCGTCCTTGTCAGGCATGCGGTCCGGCGTGCGTTTGACCGGTCCGAGGAAGGTGCGGATGTTCCGCGCGGTCACGCGGACGGTTTCGCACTCGCCCGTAACGATCTTCTTCGCGGCTTTTCTGCAGAGAGAGCCGATCTCCCGCTCCAGATTCCTCACGCCGCTCTCCGCGGTGTACTGCGTGATCAGCATCTTCAGCGCGTCGTCGGTGAAGGAGATCTGTTCTTCCTTCAACCCGGTGTTCCTGCGCTGTTTCGGGATCAGATGGTTCTTTGCGATCGCAAGTTTCTCCGTGTCGGTGTAGCTGCCCATCTCGATGACTTCGAGTCTGTCCAGCAGCGCCGGCGGAATGGGATCCGTCGTGTTCGCCGTCGCGATGAAGAAGACGCGGGACAGGTCGTAAGGCATTTCGATATAGTGGTCGCGGAAGGTGCAGTTCTGTTCGGAATCGAGCACCTCCAGCAGCGCGGACGCGGGGTCGCCGTGGATGTCGGACGCGAGTTTGTCAAGTTCGTCCAGCAACAGCACGGGATTGGAGCTTCCGGCGATCTTCAGAGCGTTGATGATCCTTCCGGGCATCGCCCCGATGTAGGTCTTGCGGTGGCCGCGGATCTCCGCTTCGTCGCGGATCCCGCCGAGCGAGATCCTTGCGAAATTGCGGTTGGTCGCACGCGCGATGGAGCGCGCGACGGACGTCTTGCCGACGCCGGGAGGGCCGACGAGACAGAGGATCTGCCCCTTGACGTCCGGATTCAGACGGAGCACGGACAGGAACTCCAGAATCCGTTCCTTGACCTTTTCGATCCCGTCGTGGTCTTCGTCCAGCACTTTTTTCGCGACTTCCAGGTCCAGGCAGTCGTCGGTGAATGTATTCCACGGCAGTTCCAGACAGGTGTCCAGATAACTCTGGATCACATTTCCTTCCGCCATGCCGTAAGGGATCTTCTGGAGTTTCGAATTCTCCTCCAGGAGCTTCTTTTCGACGTCCTTCGGCAGGTTCGCCGCCTTGATCTTCGGCGCGTAATCGTCGTCGTCCTCTTCCGGGGCCTCGCCCTCGTCCATGCCGAGTTCGGCGCGGATGGTGTTCATCTGCTCGCGCAGATAGATCTCCCGCTGCCGTTTGGACAGCCGGTATCTGACTTGTCCCTGGATGGAGTTGTTCAATTCGAATTCGGCGATCTCATGGCCGAAGATGTCCGCGAGTTTTTTCGCGCGCCGGTTTCCGTCCGTTTCGAGGAAAACGGTCTTTCTGTCGTCGTAATTCGTCAGAAAATTGCTGGCGAGCAGGTCCGAGATCAGACCCGGGTCGTCGATGTTTTTCAGTTCGGAGATGACCTCTTCGGACGGATTCGGGATGTACTTCAGATAATCTTCGAAGACGCTCCAGACCAACCGGACGTCCTTCTTGTCTTCTTCAGGATTCGCATACGGGACCTGTCCGCACTCGCGGACGTCCGAAACATAGCCGAATTCGGTCGGTTCCGTATAGACCCGCTCGACGCGGCGGATCCCCTCCACCATCATCTGATAGTGGCCGTTCGTCAGCCGGAGAAGGTTGGAGACCTTCGCGAGCAGGGCGACGCGCAGCAGGGATCTGTCGGTGTCCCTGCCGTCGCCGTTCAGTCTCTTGACGGCGATGATGACGGGCATATCCTCGGACTGAGCCTTCTTCGCGGCCTGGATCTGTGGCTGCTGATCGATCTCGAAGCTGGTCACGATCCCCGGGAAAATGATCAGATTGTCGAGACATACGGTCAGGTAGCGCTCCGTATCGGGATATTCCGTATTCCGGTTTATTGTATTGGGCATAAAACTGTTGACTCTCCTAAAATATGTTTGTTATCTCCCCAGCGCAGCCGCTCCGACGATGCCGGCGCGGTTGCCGAGTTTGGCGATCTTGATGATCGTCTTCTTTTCGCAGTCGCGCGAATACTGCTCCTTCTCGACGATGGCGCGGACCGGGTCGAGAAGATCGTCCTTCGCGTTGCTGACGCCGCCGCCGATGCTGAGCACCTCCGGCTGGAAAATGTTGATGAAATTGGTGATGCCGCACGCGAGATAGCCGACATAGGTCTGAATGACCTCCTTCGCGGCTTCGTCGCCCATGCGCGCAGCCTGGAAGGGCGTGCGTCCGTCCGCCTTCTCCGGATCGCCTCCGGTCAGCTGCCACATCAGCGAGTCCTTCCGCTCGAGCATCTTCTGCTTCGTCTGACGCATGAGCGCGGTCGCGGAGGCGTAGCATTCGAGACACCCTTTGCGTCCGCAGGAGCAGGGCAGGCCGTCGTGCACGATGACCATATGTCCCATCTCCGCGCCGGCGAAGTTGCATCCCGTCAGCACTTTGCCGTCGATGATGACGCCGCCGCCGACGCCGGTCCCCAGCGTGACGAAGACCGAGTCGCGGTATCCCTTCGCGGCGCCGAACACGGCTTCGCCTTTCGCCGCCGCGTTCGCGTCGTTGTCGATATAGATCTTTTCCACGCCGGTCAGCGCGGACAGTTTTTCCGCGATCGGGAATTTGTATGTCGGGATGTTGCAGGAATAGACGATGACGCCGCGGTCGCTGTCGTTGATCCCCGGAGACGCGATGCCGATGTATTCGATGTCGGCGGTCGTCAGCCCGTATCCGCCGATCACTTTCCGGCAGAGATCCGCCATGTCCTGAACGATCCTGTCTCCCCCTTCGGTCAAGACCGTCGGGCAGCTGTCCTGATGCAGAATATTTCCGTCCCCGTCGCAGATGCCGGCTTTGATGGACATGCCTCCGAGGTCGATTCCGAGATAATACATGATTGTGCCTTCCTTTCTTCTTTCCGCCGCCGCAGGCGTACGGACTTACTGCTGTTCCTTCTTTTCGTAGGACTCTTCCAGCCTTTTGGTGAATTCCTCGGCCGTATTGTATCCCATCTTCTTCTGACGGTTGTTCATGGCCGCGATCTCGATGATGACGGCCAGGTTCCTTCCGGGCCGGACCGGGATGGTCGTGCACGGGATCTTGAGCCCGAGAATGTCGGTATAATCCGTCTCGAGGCCGAACCGCTCGTACTGCTTTTCGGAATCCCACGGCTCGAACTGGATGCACAGGTCGACCTTCTCCGTTTCCTTGACGGCGCCCATGCCGAAGATCCTGCGGACGTCGACGATGCCGATGCCGCGGAGTTCGATATAGTGGCGGATGACGTCCGGCGCCGATCCGACGATGGATCTGTCCGACACCCGCTTCAGCAGGACGGCGTCGTCCGCGATCAGGCGGTGGCCGCGTTTGACGAGTTCGATCGCCGTTTCGCTCTTTCCGATGCCGCTTTCGCCGAGGATCAGAATGCCTTCGCCGTAGACTTCGACGAAGACGCCGTGCGTCGTGATCCTGTCCGCGAGTTCGACGTTCAGATATGCCGTCATGCCGGCGACGAGTCTGGACGTGTACATTTCCGTCGCATAGAGGGGCGTCCTGTATTTTTCCGCCGCACGAATCATTTCCGGCAGCGGCTCCTGCCCGGCCGTCACGACGACCATGACCAGTTCGTGCGAGAAGAAATCCTCCATGGATTTCTCCAGCTTTTCCTTGTCCAGGGAATGCAGATAGCTGCTCTCCATGTTTCCGATGACCTGGATGCGCTCGTTTTCAAAGTCCTTGTAGAACCCGGTCAGCGGGAGTCCCGGACGGGACAGGTCGGAGCGGAAGACCGTCCGCGTGGAAATATCCTCGGGGACCCAGACGGGGTTCAGCCCGAATTCCTCCGCGATGTTCTTCACTACGACTGAGTATTTTGGCTTTTCCATGATTCGCTCTCTCCTTCCGTTTCCGCGATCCCGGCTTCCGGCTCCGGTTCCGCCGTCTCCGCTTCTGTTCGCGGGATGTCCTCCGAGGGATCGTTTTCATCCTCCGGACCGGCAAAGACGTTCTCCGGGACGCCTTCCTCCGGCGGCCCTCCGGTCTCTTCCTCCGGAACGACGTCCATGTCCTCGTCGGATTCCGGCTCGGACGGCTTCATGCGCAACCAGCGCGCCCATTCGGTTCCCCAGACGGCCGCAAGTGTCAAAAAGACGAGGAACAGCGGCGTCAGAACGGACACGACAGCGGTCGCGAGCGTGTTTCCGAGAAAGTGCCCGAACAGCAGGAAATAGTTGTATGCGACCAGCCACAGTCCGTAGACCAGGCGGAGCAGAAGATCCAGGATCGGGTTTTCGTTGCCTTTGAACGTCGGGATGGTGATCGTCAGCCCCTCGGATTCAAGGAACGGAACGGACTTGATGTGATATACGGCAAGCCCGGCGCAGATCAGGGCGAGGATCAGGAAGAACAGGAACGGGTTCCTGTAATGGGCCCGGTTTTTCTTCAGAGCCTTCTTCGACATGCTGCCGGGATGCTCGGAAACGAAATAAAGCCAGAGCGAACGCTGCGCGCAGACCGGCTCTCCCAGAGAGGCCTTTTCCAGGACGCGTTCCCGCGACTCCGGACTGTCGATCGCGCAGTCCTGCCATTCCATGGTATAGTTGAACGACTTCCCTTCCTCGACGGAAAAAGCATACTTCCGCCCATTGACGGCCCAGAGACGGTATCCTTTCCGCCCGAGCCCGTTCAGCCACTTCGTTTCGTGAACTGCGGAAAAAAAGTGTTTTGATTTTGTGACTCCGCCGGCCATTCGCTCCGCCTCCCTGCCGCATCCGTCTCCGGAGCGGCGATTTTCTCCTGCTTTCTATTATACACAATATACCCGCCCTCTGTCAAGCGGTTCGTGCTTCGGAATCGGCGATTCCGGCTTTGTTTTTTCCTCTTGCAACCGGATACGGAATGTGATAACATGAGAAAGGAAAAAAAGATCATTAGGAGAGTGGATATGATGGACAGAAGCAAAAAGTTGTCTCTTCTTCTCGCACTGCTGATGCTGTGCGCGGCGTTCGCCGCCGCGTGCGGTCAGGCGCCAGCGAATGAGTCCTCTGTCCCGGCGTCCGTTCCGGAGTCGGGCGAGCCGAGCCAGGCGCCCCGTCCCGTCGACGAATATCACGACGAGGACGGCAAATTCATCGCAAAGTCGACCGGGAACATCTACAACCGCGAGATCACGTTCCTTGCGTGCGGCGTCAATCCGACCTACAATTCCGAGATCCTCTACAACGACTACACCCTGGACACGGCCAGTTCGGAGCCGATCCCGGAAGTCATCAACAAAGCGCAGGGCGACCGGGCGGAGTTCGTGGAGGACAAGCTCGGCGTCACCATCAGCGAGCTTTACGTCTATGAGCGTTCGCGCCCGAACGGAAGCATGGCGAACCGGATCCGCAACGACAATCTCTCCTTCACCGCGGAATACCAGATCGTCATCCCCTGTCTGTACGACGGCTCGACGCTGGCGCAGGAAGGGCAGTTCTTCGATCTGAACAGCATGAAGGAACTGGACCTCAAAGCGCCCTGGTGGGATCAGGCCTTCAACAAGGAAAACACCATCGGCGGCCAGCTCTATTTCACCATCGGAGAGCTCGGAACGGTCAACAAGTCCGGCACCTGCACCCTGTCGTTCAACAAGACCATGTACCAGAAATACAATCTGGATGAAAAATACGGCGGACTGCCGTACGACCTCGTCCGCAACGGCGGATGGACGCTCGACGTCGTCCTGTCCATGGTCAAGGAAGTCGGCGAGGACAAGAACATGGACGGACAGATCACTTACGAAGACATCTACGGGTGGGGCGGCCAGCTGGACGACATGTGGAGCCTCTTCTACGGGTCCGGCTCGAAGATCGCGACCACCGCGACGGCCGACGGATATCCGGAACTGACCATGTTCAACGAACGCAGCGCGAAGATCGTCGAGCAGATGCAGTCCCTCGTCCAGGACCGGGCGCACTATGTGTCCGCGAACGACTACTTCGACGTCGTCCAGTGGCCGTCGGCGCTGCTGGTCGACAACTTCATCTCCGGCGACTCCCTGTTCTACAACGGCAACATGTCCACGCCGATCGAGCTCGGCGAAATGGAGGACGCGTTCGGCATGGTCCCCGTCCCGAAGGGCGACAAGGAACAGGAAGGCTACTATTCGCTGGTGAATCCCTGGGTCGCGACCTGCTTCGCCGTGCCGATCTCGGTCGACAAGGACGACCTTCCGATGATCGCGGATTTCCTGAACGAAATGGGCGCCGCCTCGGCCAACTTCACCGGTCCCGCCTACCTGAAGCAGTGCCTGGAATACATGAAGGTCCGCGACGACGACACCGTCGACATGATCGAAAACTACATTCTGCCCGGCCGCGGATGCGACGTCGGCATGATGTATCAGTGGGGCGGTCTGGATCAGCTGCTCCAGACGATGGCAAGCCAGCCGGCCGGCTCCTTCGCCTCCAATTACCAGTCCAAGGAAAGCAGCGCGAAGAACGCGATGGCCGACACGATCAACTACTTCAAGTCCCTCGCCGGGGAATCCTGACAGTCCCGGACCGCAAAGACGCGCCTGTCCGCATTCGCAGGTCGAATGCAGGCAGGCGCGGATTCTTTTTTCGGGATCAGTCTCCGAGATACGGGACGCATTCGTCCGGAACGCTTCCGGCGTCCGTCATGTCCAGGACGGCGTTGGGCGCGATCCTCGCCGTCCGCCGGATTCGGCCGGCCGTGACGGTGACGTCTTTTGCGGTCCTGTCCATGCCGATGACGCGCAGGAGGCGGCCCTCCGTGTCCGTTTCGACTCTGCAGCCGCAGGTGACGGTGAAGACGGGCTTCCCGTCGACGGTCCCGCATGCGGTCTTGGAGTCGCTGACGATCCGGTAGGTCCGGTCCCCGTAGGACTGGGTATAGTCGTAGGTACGGCCGTCTTTCGCGAAAGCGCCCCAGGAAACGGTGTCCCTGCTCCGGTTGACGCCGTACAGCCGGGACATGTATTCCAGGCAAGCGAGCAGGGTCGGACCGTAATCGCCGGGATTGTTCTCCATGGACGGTTTCGCGGTGAACGGGTCGAACTGCTGCGTGAACAGCGCGTCCGGTCCGACGCCGGCAAACAGTTTTTCGGCCACGCGCGTCAGTTCGGCGTAATGTCCGTAATTCTCCAGCGCCCGGACGGAACGCTGAAAGGTCAGCCCTTCCGGCTGGCCGCTCCAGTCGTTCGTGGGAATGTTCCTGAAGCAGGGATCGCTGACCGCGATGGATGGAAGCGGCATGGGCGTCCAGAATTCCTCCGGATTGAACAGATGGTACCGGATGAAATCGTCCGCCATGTGCTGATCGAACAGGCCGTGATACATGCAGCGGAGATTGTTGTGGACCAGGATGTCCAGGAACTCGTTGTTCTCGTCGCGGTCGTAGCAGGCGTGCTTTTCCTCCCGCCACAGATACGAGCGAACCTTGTTCCGGACGTCTTCCGCCTTTTCGCGCCAATACGACGCTTCCCCGTTCCCGAGCAGGACGCTGATCTCCGCCAGCGTCGCGCGGGCGTCGTAGGAGTAGGCCATGAGATCCATCGACTCGCGCGGAAGATGGTATTTCGCCCAGGACGCGTCCGGCGGCGTTTTTTTCGTCCAGAAATGCGGCGCTCCGAAGAACTTGGCGGAATAGTCCTCGCCCGTGTCGCAGGGACACCAGGCTTCCAGGCATCCGTCTCCGTCGCTTTCCCGGTTCGCCCAGAACCACGCGTCGTTCTTCTTCAGAACGTCGTAGACCTTCCGCAGGTATTTTTCGTCCTTGCCGGTCAGATAATACATGTTCAGCGCCGGGTACGGGAAGCAGTATCCCTGGATGAAGTCGTGCCGTTCTCCGTAAACGCCGTCGATGAACGTCAGCATGCCGGGCATCATGCCTTCCGCGTCCATCGCGTCCATGAACAGGTCGATGTTGTTGAAGCCGGCCTCCAGGTCGCGCTTGGCGTACATCTCTCCGCCCATCGGCTGCGTCTCCAGCCAGAGATTCCGGTAGTCCCCGCCCTCGACGACGGCGCGTCTGCCGTTAAAGTCGACGACGTTGCGCTTTTCGGTCTCGACCGCCGACTTGTAGATCGCGGAGATCAGCGGGTCGGACGTCGCAAAAACGTTGCGGTTTCCCGTCATGACGGATTCCCTCCGAAGCGGAAGGTCAGTCCGGTATCCGTGATGCCGTGCAGCATGGGATGGTCCGGCACGGTCTCCAGATCGTATGTGCCGTGTCCGTAGAAGAAGTGGTGGCCGATGAAATGCCCGTCCTCCTCGACGACGGTCACGCGGGCGACGGAGCAGTCGTAGAAGACGTTGTCCGAAGGATATCCGTCCGCAGACGCGTCCAGGACGAGATAATCGGAACCGGATTCGGTATATCCGGTGATATGGGAGCGGTAGAAGGCCAGCCCTCTGGCGTTCCTGATCCGGCACGCGGTGCTGCCCACCGTAGTGTGAATGTCAAAGCGGCAGTCGGAAAACACGCAGTTTTCCGTCACGCAGGATCCCTCGCCGCCGCCGACGTCCACGCAAATGATGTTGTCGGACATGGAAACCGCCGAGACCGTCACGAAGCGGCAGTCCGCGCACCCGTTCCCTTCTCCGGTCCCGGCTTCGAGCCGGATGCCGCATTCGGTGAACATTTTGCAGACGACGTTTTCCACGACAAGTCCGCTGACGGCCTTCGCTTCGACGCAGACCCGCGCCTTGGAGGACGCGTTGATGCAGAGCCCGCGCAGTTCGACGCCGGCCGTTTTCCCTCTGACGGAGATCATGGCGCCCATTTTGCTTTCGGCCCGGATCACCGTCGGCTCCTTGTCGCTGTGGATGCCGAATCCGCCGCCGTACCCGACCAGCCGGATGCCGTTCCGGTCGGACGCTTTCCCGCTTCCGTCCCCGTTTCCGAGTTCGATCGTGTCGGTGATGAGATAGATCCCGCCGGGGAAGCAGACGGTGCCTCCCGTTGCCGGCAGACTCGCGACCGCGGCCCGGATGGGCGAAGTGTCGTCCCGGTTTCCGTCGCCGGACGCGCCGAACCACTTGACGTTTCGGTAATCGCTCTCGCAGACGCGGACGTACCGGCCTTTTTCGGAATCCTGCGCTTCAATGACGACGCCGCCATCAGGCGGAAGAACCGATTCCGCGTCCCAGCAGAACATGCCTCCGCCGCCGTCGCCGGCGCGGGCATAGCCCTTCAGAAGAACGTTTGCCCGTTTTTCCGAAGGAACCGTTTTTTTCATTTGAGAAACGCTGCTGAATGAATAGATCGCATTCTGACCTTCCGTCTCGCGAGAGACGTTTTCGGACGGCTTCCCCTGCATCTCCGAATCGGGCTTTTCACTTTCCCGGGAGCCATCGGCGCCGGTCCGGCATCCGGCGAGCGCGAACGTCAGACCGACGGCCGCCGCCATGATCAGAAACAGAAATCTGCTGCCTCTCATCTCTTCATGCCCTCTAAATAATCTCAAGCGACACGGTCAGGCCGAAGTTGGCCTTGGAACCGTTGTAGAAGGTCTCGATGCCGGAGCCGCGGGACTGCGTCCATACGCCGCAGCCGAAGTCCCCTTCCTCCGTTTCGGCCGTGAAGACCAGCAGATAGTCTCCGGCGTCCAGCGCCTTCGAGAGTTTGAAGTTCAGCCACTGGTTTTCGTCGAAGTTCACGAAGTCGTAACTCGAAAGAACTTTTCCGGACACGGACTTGTCGTAGTCCGTATCCCACTTGTAAACCTTGATGTGCACGGTTCCGACGCTGTTGTCGTAGCTCGGCAGATATGCTTTGCCTCCGACCAGCGATCCGTTGCAGTTGATGTGAACGCCGACCGCAGCTTTGTCCTGCGCGAGGTTGTAGTGCACCCACTCGCCGCTGTTGAACAGGTCGACGACGCCTCTCTTGCCGGGCAGAGTGGAGACCGGCGGTCTGTCCGTCGATCCGGGCTGTCCGGGATCGCCGGTTCCGGATTGCACTTCTTCCA
The DNA here is from genome assembly GCA_902783535.1 of uncultured Ruminococcus sp. GTDB lineage: Bacteria > Bacillota > Clostridia > Oscillospirales > CAG-382 > Coliplasma. Next base: position 11,557 of record CACZRJ010000041.1, read on the forward strand.
GATGGAACGCCGTTCCGGTGTCGGTGATCCCGATCAGACGGTCGTGTTCGGGGATCTTCTCGCCGTTCGCGGTCGAGAACCCGTAGAAGAATTGCTTGCGGATCCGGTGGTCGTTGTCTTCCAGGACTTCGGTGGAACTGACGGAGCAGGCATAAAAGCCGATGCCGCACGGGAAATCGTTGTTATCGAGCGCGTCGAAAACGATCCCGGTGCTGTCCGGGCTGGCCGTGAACCGGCAGGAATAGAACGAGATGCTGTCCACGAATTTGAAGTGCGCCGCGGCGCTTCCAACGCCGTCTTCGGTATCAAACGCGCACTGCGTAAAGGTGGAAAGCCAGGTGTCGTTGGACAATTCGTAGTTGCCGTCCATATACAGGCACTCCGCTCCGTGGCTGGGAGAAGACACGTAGACCCGATCGAACCGGTTGAAAATGTTGTAGTTGCCTGTCGGCTCGTTTCCGCCGAGAATGTAGAGACCTTTCTGCTTGAACCAGGTGATGCGGACGTCCTCCATGGTCAGTCCGCAGAACGCGTGCAGGAAAACGCCGTTTTCGGCCTTCATGTTCGCGTTGATCTGCATCCCGCGGATGCTCACCCCGGAGATCAGTCCGTTGACGGCGATGACCTGATCCATCGCGGCGGAGGCCATGATCGAGGTGGACGCGGCGGAAGACGGAGCGCCCTGACCGGACCCTTTTCCGGCCAGCACGATCCCCTGCTTGTCGGACCATTTGTCGGCCGCGTTCCCGTTCCCGACGATGATCGTTTTGGAGACAAGATACTTTCCGGTCGGAATCGAAACCGTTCCGCCGTGCGCGCCAAGGCTGTCGATCGCGGCCTGAATGGCGTCGGAGTCGTCGGTTTTCCCGTCGCCTCTCGCGCCGAACCATCTGACGTTCCGTTCCTGCTCTTCGCACAGCCGGGTGAAGCGGCCTTTTTCGTTCTGACACTTGATCAGCGTTCCGCCGTCGTCCGGACCGTTTTTCGCATCGTTCCAGAAAAAGATGCCCTGACCTCCGTCTCCGGGTTCGTGATAGCCCAGCAGCGAGACGGCAAGGTCTTTTTCGGTCACGGTCATGGCGCGCAGGTCGGCCATCGTCTCGACGACGCAGTAGCCTGTTCTGCCTTCGCCGGATGCGGAATTTTCCTTCGATGCCGGTTCGGACGCCTCGGCAGGTTTCTCCGGGTCCGAATTTCCTTCGGGCAGACTGTTCGCGGGAGATGCCGGACTGCAGGCCGTCAGCCACAAAGACGCGACGAACAGCATTCCGAGCACGATTGCAATCTTCCTTCTCATGATTCTTGCCGCCTGATGCCCGCGTCTTCTGCACACGGACGGAGGCGGTCTCCTTTCTATGATTCGACTCTGTCGTTTTTCTTTCCTGAAAACTGTTTTTGCCGGGTCCGCCGGCGGACCTTCTGCAGACCGAAATGCATCGGACATCGGAAGGTCTTTCCCACACTCACCACTTTACCCGAAAAATGGAACTCTGTCAAGACCGCATCGGCCTCTCGCGGCAGATATTTCCGCCGCTTCCCGTCCGACGCGAAAAAACGTTTTCAAAACCCTATTGCAAAAAACGGGAAAGAATGATATAATGCACCTTAAGAGATATGGAATATGGTCATACTACCCGGGGAGATAGCGGTGCCCTGTACCCGCAATCCGCTGCAGCGGGGGGAAAAGGCCATTCTGAGGACAGTATTTGTGTCGCTGCGCGACCGGAAAGCCGTTGAGAAGCGGGTCCCGCTCAATTCGCTCCTGTGAACCATGTCAGGTGGGGGACCAAGCAGCATTAAGCAGACCTGCGGATGTGTTGCGGGGACGCCTGCTTTGAGGTGGAACGGACGTTAACGGATGGAAGTACTGTTCGAAATTGGACGTATGACCATATTCCGTATCTCTTTTGTTTCAAAGACCATTTTTTCTTTCGGAGGCCGACAGGATGTATCAGTCGCTTTACCGCAAATGGAGACCGCGCACGTTTGACGAACTGTGCGGTCAGGATCATATCACGACGATCCTTCGCAGACAGTGCGAAGAGAACCGGGTGTCTCACGCATATCTGTTCTGCGGAACGCGCGGAACGGGAAAGACGTCCACCGCCAAGATCCTCGCGAAGGCCGTCAACTGCGAGCATCCCGTAAACGGGAATCCCTGCTGCGAGTGCGCGTCCTGTCTTTCCATCGATTCCGGCGCGGCGACGGACGTCCTGGAGATCGACGCCGCGAGCAACAACAGCGTCGGCGACATCCGCGGGCTCAGGGACGAGGTCATCTATCCCCCGTCCGTCCTGAAAAAACGCGTCTACATCATCGACGAGGTCCACATGCTGTCCTCCGGCGCTTTCAACGCATTGCTGAAAACCCTCGAGGAACCGCCGGAATACATCGTCTTCATCCTCGCGACGACGGAGCTGAACAAGCTTCCGCCGACCATCGTCTCCCGCTGCGTCCGCTTCGATTTTCAGCGGCTGTCCGAACAGGTCATCACAGACCGTCTGCTCTTTGTTTCCGCGCAGGAATCCATCGGGCTGGACGAAGACGCCGCCGGACTGATCGCGCGTCTCGCGGACGGCGCGATGCGCGACGGGCTCTCCATCCTGGAAGCGTGCAATACCGGGCTCGGCGCGGGAGGCCGCATCACGGCTTCGGACGTGGAACAGCGCGTCGGACTCGCGGGCGCGGACCAGCTTTACGCCATGATGAAAGCCCTCTTCGAGCGGAACACGCCCGGCGCCCTGGAGATCGTTGACGACGTTCACCGCTCTTCGAAGGACCTTTCCGTTTTCCTGGACGATCTTTCGGCCATGACGCGCGATCTGCTCGTCATGACGGAGATGAAGAAAGCAAAGGTCCGTTCCGGCGGAAAATTCCGCTATCAGAAAGAGGAACTCCGACTGCTGAACGAATTCGAGCCGATCCTGACTTCCGGATATCTGACCTGGATGTGCGGCGTTCTCGAGGAAGCGACCGGCCGGCTGTCCAGATACGCCTCGGACGCGAAGATCCGGACCGACCTGATGGTCATACGGCTCTGCGATCCGCAGCTCTCCGACAATGCAAGCGCCCTTCTCGCCCGTATTTCGGCGCTGGAAGCGGCCGTGAACGCGCTGAAGTCCGGTACGGCGCGTCTTTCTCCCGCATCTCTCAAATCGGACGAGCCTCGTCCGTCGCCGGCGCAGGAAGCGAACCGGAACGAAACGGCGACGGCCGTCGAAACGGTCGAGCCGTCCAAAGAAGATCAAACGAATGCGGAACCGGAAACCGCTTCATCCGTCCCCGAAGGACCCGCGCCTGTTTCAAACGAGGAAAAGCCGGCCGAAGAGGATCCCGAACCCGCGCAGCCTGTTTCGCAGGAACAGCCGGAAGCGGAACCCGCATCCGGAAACGCCGGTTTTCTGCCGTTCGACCGGAAGCCGGAACTTCTGGAACTGATGGAAAAACATCCGGATTCCCTGCCCTTCCTGCAGAAGGGCGACATGCTCTGCGATCCGGGAAACGGCGTTTTCCTGATCCGGACGGAACGGTTCGGCGTGACATTCCTGCAGTACGGACGCAATCCGGGCTTCATCAGGGAAGCGCTGAAAGCGCTGACCGGCATCGACTGGGAACTGCGGTTCGAGCCGCTCGAAGAGCCGAAACAGACGTCTCTGTTCGACGAACTTGAATAGTATCACTAAGGAGAAAAAGGAATGAAAGTCAGACTGCCGAAAGGCGTCGGAGGCGGGCCCTCCGACATGAACGCGATGATCCGCCAGGCGCAGAAGATGCAGGAGGAACTGCAGACAAAGCAGGCGGAACTCGAGGAACGCGAATATGAAGTCAAGGCCGGCGGCGGCATGGTCACCGTAAAGATCCGCGGAACGCGCGAGATCACAGACCTGACCATACAGCCGGACATCGTCGATCCGGACGACGTCGAAACGCTTCAGGATATCCTGATCGCGGCCGTCAACGAGGCGATCAAGACCGTTGACAAGACGAACGAGGAAGAACTCGGAAAGATCAGCGGCGGCATGGGACTGCCGATGGGATTCTGATATGGGACTGACACCTTCACTGGAGCGTCTGGCCTCCCATTTCGCCTCGCTTCCGTCCATCGGGCGGAAAAGCGCCGTCCGTCTCGCCTATCACGTGCTCTCCATGGATGAGAAAGACGTTCAGGCATTCGCCGACAGTCTGGTCGAGGCGAAGAAAAACACCCGTCTGTGCACTGTCTGCCAGTGCTTCAGCGAAACCGAGATCTGCCCGCGCTGCGGAGATCCCGGGCGCGACGCGTCCGTCCTGATGTGCGTGGAAGACCACCGCTCGCTGGAAGCGATCGAAGCGCTGCACGAATTCAGAGGCCAGTACCATGTCCTGCACGGCGTCCTCTCCCCCATGGACGGGATCGGTCCGGAGCAGCTGAAGATCAAGGAACTGCTCGCCCGGCTGGACGGGAACGTCAAGGAGGTCATCATCGCGACGAACCCGAGCGTCGAAGGCGAAGCGACCGCGATGTATCTCGGCCGCCTTCTGAAGCCGCTCGGCGTGAAGGTCACGCGGCTCGCCTACGGGCTCCCTGTCGGCGGGATCCTGGAATTCGCGGACGACACGACGCTCCTGAAAGCGATCGAAGGAAGAACGGAAGTCTGACCCGCATTTTCTCTCCCATTCTCTGTCATCGGGGGTCAACGCAATGTCTGCTCGCCATATTTCAAAAATAACGGCTGCCGTCTGTCTGACGCTCGCGGCCGTTCTTTTGCTGTTTTCCTGCACCTCTGTGGAAATGCCGCAGCAGCCGGCCGGTTCTTCCGAGCAGCCGGCCGGTCCGGTCGAAAAGCCGGAACTCTTCCTTTTGAAGGAAACGCCGGACGTCTTCGACATTCACACGGAGAAGCAGCGGCTTTATCTGGAAGGCCCGTTTACGAAAAGTTCGCTCTACGCGGACGCGAAAACCGAAAACAGCCGCCCGGAAGCGATCTTTCTGTCGTTCGATATCATTACGAACGCTTTTCCGGACGGCATTGAAGATCCCCCGAAGGAGATCAGGGTCTGTCTCGACGTTTCCGGCTTATTTCCCTCCCCGCGCGTGAGAAGGATCGCGGTGCGAACAGACGATAGCGGGACAAAAAGCATGCTGAGCGGCCTCGGCGCGTATTTCACGAATCTGCTTCTGGACACCGTATATTACTGGAAAGTGCAGGCGGACTGGGGAAACCGGACTTACGAAAGCCCGACGGCCTCCTTCCGCACGAACTCCGTCCCTCCGCGAAATCTCTGCATCGACGGCGTCCCGAACGTCAGGGACGTCGGCGGCTGGAAGATCGACGGACACAGACGCGTGAAGCAGGGCCTGATCTACCGGGGCGGCGCGTTCGACGACCCGAATTACGGCACGCACATCACGGACGCCGGGATCCTTCAGGCGAACGAAGACCTCGGGATCCGCACGGAGATCGAACTCCGCTGGATCAGCGTCGGAGAGACGGA
>CACZRJ010000042.1 GCA_902783535.1 uncultured Ruminococcus sp.
CCGGTCAGCAGGAAAGCCGCCGGCAGAATTCCGGACGACGACATCCGGCGCGCCCTGCTCGCCATGCTGGAAGACAAAAAAAGCCCTTCCTTCCGAAACAATTCCCTCTTTCAGGACAAACTGCTGTGGGTCGCGCGGAGTTATGCCGCCGCAGGCATCTCCTATGTGGAGATCACGGACACGTCGCTTGTAAAAAAGGACGCCGCCGCGCACATGCTCGCCGAAGTGCATGAGGTCATGCCTGACGTTACGAGTCTGACCGGAGTGACGATCCGGTTCCTTGCAGGCATCCGGCGCATTCCGCTGACGATCATCCGGCACAAGGCCGCTCCCGCGGATTATTTCCGCGAAAACTTATCCGTACTGCGTTCCGTGGCTTCCGACCCGTATGTCGCCGGAAGCGACATCATCGGCGAAGAGATCAACAACATACGTGATCTGAAGCCTGTCATCCGTGAAATCGTCAGCATCGCGTCGGAGCAGCCCGGATTCGTCGTCCGGATCCACGCGGGCGAAAACGACAGCCTGCGGGACAACGTCGCCAACAGCATCCGCTGCGTGAAGGAATCTCTGCTCCCGGGACAGCGGCTCCCCCGGATCAGAATCGGTCACGGCCTATATACGGCCAATCTGAGGTCAGCGAAAGGAAAGGCCCTCGTCCGGGATCTGCTTGAAACGGATGCCGTACTGGAATTTCAAATCACCTCCAATGTCCGGCTCAACAACCTGAGCGCGATGGAAACGCATCCGCTCCGCGCATATCTGCATGCCGGCGTGTCTTGCGTCCAGGGAACGGACGGCGGCGCAATTTACGGAACGGATTCCATCGATGAGCAGCTGGCGCTTGAAAAAATGCTCGGCCTCAGTTTCGGGGACCTGTGCCGGATGCGGGAGTGCGAAGAAGCGGTGCGCACGGAAGGTCTCCGTGACATGGATGCGAAGCAGGCGAAATTCCGCCCGTCATGCGGTATCGAGGAATACTACAGAGAGAAGATCGAAGCCGCTGATCCTTCAGCGCTCGGAGATCTGCCCGAGGACCGGAGGAAAAATGCCGCTGCCCTTCTTGCAGACCGCATCGAGGTCACCCCCGATGATCTGTATCCGGTCGTGATCTGCGGAGGAAGCTTCAACAACGATTCACGCACAACGAAGATCCGCGAAAGCGCAAAGAGCGTCATTGACGGCCTTCTGAAAACCTGCGACCCGCAAAAGCACTTCTTCGTCGTCGGGCACAGGATCAGCGGATATGAGCGTTATCTCATCGAAAAGAACGCCGGACGCTTCGCCGTCTTTGCCTTCGTGCCCGCGCTTCTTTCCCCGCAATCGATCCGTCGGATCCGGGAAAGCGGCGTGCGGGTCCGCGTAGCGATCGAATCCGAGGCTATGGGAATTTACAAAAGCATTTCCTATGAGATTTTCAAGCGAAGAGAATCCACGCTGATCGCGCTTGACGGCAACAGCGCAGGCGTAAACCTCATTCAGGAGGCAAAGAACGCGAAATACCGGTGCGATATTTATGTCAGCAGCCGTGCGCGCGTCCTGAGGAGCAAAGCGAAATCCCTGAAAGGATACGTAACGCTTCTTCCGGAAGGCGAACCGTTTCCCGTTCCGGTCCCGGGGGCGCTCCTCCCGGATCGCGACAGACACGAGGAGAGCTCAGATGGAGATTCATGAAGTTGCTGTGAACGAGAAGATTCTCGAAAAGCTGATCCGTCTTTCCGAAGACTGGGCGGCGGAAAACAGCTGCTTCGGGTACCGTCCGAATGAAAAGTCGGATATCGAAGGAAACAGGATCTTTCTTGCCGAGGATGCGGACGGCGTTGCGGGATACCTGTTCGGAAAAGTGGCCGAGTCGAAACAAATGCAATCCATTATGCCCGAAGGAACGCCGTATTTCGAGGTGGAGGAATTGTATGTGATACCGGAAAAGCGCTCCCGGGGGATCGGGGAAAACCTCTTCCGGTATGCCGAGGACGCCGTCAGAGCGGAAGCCGAATACATGGTGCTGAGCACGGCAACCAAAAACTGGAGAGCGATCTTCCACTTCTATCTCGACGAGCTGGACATGACTTTCTGGAGTGCAAGACTGTTCAAAAAAATCTGAGCCCCGCGATCCCGCAAGCGCCGGTCACGGTGCCGATCAGTTCGCATTTCCGTCCGGCATCCGATTCATTCGACGGCAGGAGGACAACAGTCAACCACTCACCGCTTAAACCCTGACGGGTTTTGAAGCGGGGGCTTGCAGTA
>CACZRJ010000043.1 GCA_902783535.1 uncultured Ruminococcus sp.
ACGTGCGAAAAAATGATCGCGTCGATTGCCGACCTCGTAAAAAGCGGAAAAATCAAGGAGATCAACGATATCAGAGACGAAACAGACATCAACGGTCTCCGTCTCACGATCGATCTGAAAAAAGGCGCCGATCCGGAACTCCTGATCGCGAAGCTGAACAAACTGCATATCCTCGAAAGCGACTTTCCTTGCAACTTCAACGTTCTCGTCGGCGGCATTCCGAATACGCTCGGTATTCTGGACATCCTCGACGAATGGGTCGCTTTCCGCGTGGAATGTCTGCGCAGAGTATACATTTTCGATCTTTCCAAAAAGAGCGACAAGCTTCATCTTCTCTACGGCTTGAAAGAAATCCTTCTTGACATCGACAAGGCCATTCAGATCATTCGGAAGACGGAAAACGACAAGGATGTCGTTCCCAACCTCATGAAAGGCTTCCAGATCGATCAGATACAGGCCGAATATGTGGCAGAGATCAAATTGCGCTATCTGAACCGAGAATACATCATCAACAGGATCGATGAGATCGAACAGCTTGAAAAAGACATCGCCGAGCTGAACGAACTCATTTCAAGCGAGCGCAAGATCAAGAACGTCGTTGCGAAACAGCTGGCGAAAATAGCCGAAAAGTACGGGATCCCGAGAAAGACAACGGTCATGAACGCCGAGGATCTTTCCGAGCCGGAGATCGTCGAAACGGTCGACGACTACGCCTGCGTGCTGTTCGCGAGCAGGGAAGGGTACCTGAAAAAATGCACGCCCGCTTCTCTCAGAGGCAGCGATGTGCAGCGGTTCAAAGAAAACGACGGGCTGATGTACAAGCAGGAACTGTCCAACGGATATGAGCTTCTCGTATTCACGACAAAAGCGCAGGTTTATAAGACAAAGCTGAACGATTTCGAGGACTGCAAGGCATCCGCGCTCGGAACATATCTGCCCGCGGCGCTTTCCTTCGAGCAGGACGAACGCGTCTCGGCAGTCGTTCCTCTGAAGGAATACAAAGGCAATCTCGTACTGTTTTTCGAGAACGGCAAGGCGGTCAGGATTCCGGTGAACTCCTATCAGACAAAACAGAACAGAAAGAAACTGACGAACGCCTTCTTCGGAGGCAGTCCTTTGGTCGGCGCATATCTTGAGGATCTTTATCCTGAATTCTTCCTCCAGACAGACGACCGGCGGGCGCTTCTTGTCAAAGGCAAGCAGGTCAGCGAGAAGACGACGAGAACGTCCTACGGTACTTCCGTTTTCACACTGAAAAAAGGGAAGAAGGTCATTTCAGCCGTGCCGTATGACCCCGCGACGGTCGTGATCGACCGGCCGCAGCGCTACAGAAAGACAAGCCTTCCTTCCACAGGCGGGTTCGTCGACTGAGCACAGCGCGGCGGCGCAGTCCCGGTATTGACAGTGTCGCATATATAATGTATAATGTTATGATAAAGAAGTTTCAGATCGTTTCACGGCCGGGCCCGTTTCATCTGGAACGAATCCGTTTCCGGAAAGGAGCATAGCAGACAGATGAGAGACGCAAACCAGCGATTGGTCGACGGACTGATCGCGATCCTTCTGATGGTCATTGCCGTCATCGTGATGTTCTACTTATCCATACCCGCCGGCATTGTTTTTTCTGTCCTGACGGTCATCTATGCCGCACTCCTTTACGCCAGGACCAAAGGCGCGCACCTCCATCTTTTTTCCTATAAAACCAAAGAGATCTCCACGATGATCCCCAACCTTCTGAAGTCACTGGACACGCCGATCCTCATTGTGGAAGAATCCAACCGCATCATCTGGGCCAACAAATACTTTGAGAATCTGCCGGAGATGTCCGCGCACGTCCTTCTTCCTTCCTCCGATACGCTTCTCGACGGCTCTTTCTCCTACGCGAATCTTGAAAACGAGTATCTTTCCGACCGCCCGTACTACGAGATCAATTCTGACTCCGGCGATTTCCGCGTCCGCGTCTTGTGCCTGAATACAAAACACAAAAGGTACTATGCCGCGGTCCTCTACGACATCTCCCAAGAGCTCGTACTCTCGAAAGAGTTGCATGACAGCAACGTCATGATCGCTTTGGCTTCCATCGACAACGCTTCGGAACTGGCTCAGAACGGGAACGAGACATTCCGTCTGACGTCTGCAAAGATCAGCGTGGAACTGACGGACTGGGCTAAGGAGTTCAACGGGCTGATCACCGAATTTGAAAGCGGCTCTTTCCTTCTGATTTTCGATCACAGGTATCTGGACAGGATGGAAGAGGACAGATTCAATATCATCGACCGCGTTACGGATCTTTCCGCTGGCGTTTCCAGCCTTCCTCTGACGATTTCAATCGGCGTCTGCGAAGAAAGCGGTACGATTTCTGACAAGTATCTGAGCGCCCAGAACGCACTCAGAATCGCCTTCCAGAAAGGCGGCGCCGTGTCCATCGTCAAAACGCCGGACGGATATCGAAGCTACGGCGGCAAGACAAAATCGGTCCAGAAACAGACCAGCATCCGCTCGAGAGTCTGTTCCGACCTTCTGATCAACAACATCGAGTCCAGCTCCAATGTGCTTGTCATGGGCCATCTGCGTCCGGATTTCGACTCCATCGCGTCAAATGTCGGCGTCAGCAAAATCGTAAGCAAACTCGGCAAGCCCGTGAATATCGTCACGGACATTACCGAAGGCAATATTTCAAACGCGTTCGAGATGCTGAGGGGCATTGCCGAATACGAGGAAATGTTTGTCGACGCCAGAAAAGGGATGGACCTCATGACCCCGGACACGCTTCTGATCATCACGGACGCGTCCAATCCGGTCAACTTTTACTCCCAGGACATTTATCAGAATGCGAGACGCGTCATTGTCATCGACCATCATACGCTCGACCAGCATCTGAAGGAAACCGTCCTGCAGCCGTATGACATCGACCCGAATGCGTCGAGCGCCTCCGAGCTCGTCTGCGAAATGCTGGAACTGCTCTTCCCGGAGAACATCCTTCGTCCGGAGGAGGCGCAGCTGATGCTCACCGGCATCCTGCTCGACACGCAGTTCTTCTCCAGAGACACCGGTTCGAGAACGTTCCGCGCGTGTGCTTTCCTCAGAAACGCGGGAGCGGATTCGGCGCAGGTCAAGACGCTGTTCAAGGCGGACATCTCGGAATTCGAGCGCACGAACAGATTTATTGAAAACAAGTCTGTTTTTCGCAATTCCTTCATGATATCCTATTTTGACGAAGACAGCGATCCGCAGAACATGGTCAGCGCGGCCAAAGCCGCAGAGCAACTAGTGAACATCCAGGGAATCATCGCATCCTTCGTCCTCTACAGGACCGGCGAAGGGATATCGATGTCCGCCAGATCCGACGGTACGTTCAACGTCGTGAATGTTGTACGGCCGCTCGGCGGGGGAGGTCATTTCCAGTCGGCCGGTGCAAAGCTATCCCAGGATGGCGCTCCGGTTATGAATATGTCCGTTGCGATCAATCTTGTCAAGGAAGCGATTACAAGCTACCTGGAATCAAACGATACGTGAAAAGCACGTAAACCCAGTAATTAATGAAAGGCGGTATCCAATCATGAAAGTCATTCTTCTTCAGGACGTCAAAGCACAGGGCAAAAAGGGTGATCTGATCAACGTTTCCGACGGTTACGCGAAAAACTATCTCTTCCCGCGGCATCTCGCAAAAGAAGCCGATGCCCAGGTGATGACGGAGCTTAAAAACAAAGAACAGGCCGCCGCATACAGAGAAGCCGAGGACAGGAAAAGCGCCGAAGAAATGAAAAAGAAACTGGACGGCATCGTGCTCATTTTCCACACCACCGGAGGCGCGGACGGAAGGCTTTACGGAGCCGTCACTTCCAAGGACATATCCGACAAACTGATGGAAGACCACGGGATTTCGATCGACAAGAAAAAGATATCCGTCAGTCAGACCATCAAGACCGTCGGCGACTTCACCGCAGACATCAAGCTTTACCGGGACATCTCATCCGTTTTGAAGATCACCGTGAAATCATAGACTTCTGAAAGGAATCATCTTTATGCCGGACATCGAAAGTCTGAAAAGAGCGCCGAACAACATCGACGCTGAAAAAGCCATTCTCGGCAATATCATCATCGACCCTGCATCGTTTGAGTCCGTATCATTTCTGAAAAGGGAAGACTTCTATATTGACGAGCATAAGGTCATTTTTGACGCGATCGCCGACATGGCAAACAAAGGGCAGGAAATAGATACCATCACCCTGGTTGACGCATTGACAAAGCTCGGAACATATACGAGCGGCGACGCGAGCAGATATATCAAGCTTCTCGTGGACAGCGCGACAAACACGAATATTGTGCCGTATGCGACAATCGTCCAGGAAAAATCGCTCCTGCGTCAGCTGATCGATGCGAGCAAGCAGATCTCCGACAGCGCCTACAGCGAAATCGGACCGGTGGCTGACATCCTCGACAAAGCCGAAAGCGCGATCTATGCGGTTTCAAACCAGAAATACTCTCATGAGTTTTCCACGATCCATTCGCTCCTGACGGAGACATACCAGATCCTTCAGCACAGGATGAACAACCCGAACGAAAAGTTCGGCATTCAGAGCAATTTTGAAGAACTGGATTCGACCCTTGTCGGTTTCGGTCCCGGTGATCTCGTCATCATCGGCGCAAGGCCCGGAATGGGCAAAACCAGTTTTGCCATGAACATTGCCTGCAACGTGGCGAAGTCCATGCCTGACCGCGCCGTTGCCGTCTTTTCCCTGGAAATGGACGCGCTCCAGCTCGCTTCGAGACTGCTTGCCTCGGAAGCGCTCGTGCCCGGACAGCAGATGCTGGACGGAAAGCTGACAGATTCCGACTGGCAGCGTCTCGCCGACGCAAGTTCGGCACTTTCCAAGACGAGGATCTTTATCAATGACTCTTCAGAAATCACCGTCAGCGAAATGCGGTCGAAGCTCAGAAAAATCGAGAATCTCAGTCTCGTCGTCATCGACTACCTGCAGCTGATGCATGACAGCCGGTATTCCGAAAACCGCGTTTTGGAAGTCGCCCAGATCACCCGCTCTCTGAAGATCATGGCGAAGGAGTTCCAGGTGCCGGTGCTTCTGTGCTCTCAGCTCTCAAGGCCGCCCCGCGAATCACGCGAAGCGAAAAAGCCCGCCCTGACGGACCTTCGCGACTCCGGCGCCATCGAGCAGGATGCCGATATCGTCATGTTCATCCATCGGGAAGAATATTATAAAGTCGGTGAGAGAACCGGCGAGGATCTCTCTGATCACGAGACTGCATCGATCATCATTGCGAAGAACAGGCACGGCGAAACAAAAACGATCAAGCTGGACTGGTACGGACGCCATTTCCGCTTCATCTCGCCATCTAGGTACGATGACAACGAGCCGGCTGAATAGAACGCAATACGAAGTGCTCCGGTTCATCACCGGCCATCAGCTGATCCGGCCGGGTGATTCCGTTTGCGTCTGTTATTCGGGCGGGGTGGATTCTTCCGTCCTGCTCGACATTCTGTATGCACTCCGGGAACGTATTCCTATCCGGCTGAGCGCCTGTCACATGAATCACGGAATCCGCGGAAATGATGCGGACAGAGACGAGGCTTTCTGCAGGGAACAGGCCCTGAACAAATACGGCATTCCATTTTATTCCGTGAAAAAGGATATTCCATCTGCTCAAAAACAAGTGCGCAAGTCACTTGAAGAAACAGGCAGGGAAGTCCGCTATCAGTGGTTTGAAGAAATTGCCGCAGAACACCGTATCGACCTGTTCGCTACCGCGCACCAGAAAAATGACGTTGCGGAGACGGTCGTGTATCATATGATACGCGGCACCGGGATCGACGGACTTTGCGGGATTCCGGTCCGCAGAGACAAGTTTATCAGGCCGATCCTTTTTCTTTCCCGCGAAGACGTCGTGAAGTATGCGGAAGAAAACGGTATTCCGTTTGTCGAAGACCGGACGAACGACGACATGAGCATCACGCGCAACATGATCCGCTCAGTCATCCTTCCTCAAATGGAAGCCATCAATCCGAAGGCTGTGGAATCTATCGCGCGTCTTGCCGATTACAGCGTGCAGGAGCGTACGTTCCTGGACAGATGCATGCCGTACGAGCCGCACGCTTCTGACATGAAAACGCTGGATCCCGTCATTCTCAGAAGGTATATTTCCCGCCTGTATGAAGCCGTTTCCGGTCAATCCCTGTGCTATCGGCATCTGGACGCGCTCTGCGATGCCGTTCGCAGGGAAACAACCTCTACGATCGAACTTCCCGGCCTTTACGACGCGGTTTGCGGAAACGGATCCGTCCGGTTTGTGAAAAAAGGTCCGAAAGAAGCGTCATTCGGTTCATTTCAGGGTACGCTGGAAACTGGAATTCAGACGGTTCACGAACGCTGCAGAATCGTTTTGGGCCCTATACCAGATACCGATGCACTGAAACGGGAGAAAATTCACAATTTATCCACAGAGTTCTACTTGCGAAAAGACGGAATCAGTGGCAAAATCCAGTATAGGATGCGCGCGCCCGGCGATCATCTGACCGAGTTCGGAATAAGCAAGAAGGTCAAGAAGCTCTTCATAGACCGAAAGATTCCGCCGGACGTTCGTCCTCTCATCCCGATCCTCTATGACGACCGGGGCATCCTGTGCGTTCCATTCGTTGGGATCGCCGACCGTGCATTTACGAAGAGCCAGGAACCCAGCGATGCCGTACGCGTCGTTGTGACAATAGATTTTCCAAACACTCAGAAAGAAGGTGAAAGCCAGTGAAGAAAAACCTCGGCAGAACCATTATCATATGGATGATAGTGCTTGCGATCATTATCGCCGTTTCAACGTTCCTGTTCCGGTACAGTTCGGCTGAAACGGTCATATACAGTCAGGTGCTGAAAGACTTCAGGAGCGGGAAGGTCGAGAGCTTTCAAGTCAACCGCAACAATGTGATCAAGTACTCTATCGGGTCGAAGGTCTATGAGCATGAGTTGCGCGACATCAACATCTTCTACAACGATCTCGGAAGCCTTATCAGCGAGCAGCTTGAAAAGGGGACACTGAAAGAGTTCACTTACGACTCCATCGCTGTATCATGGTGGGTCTCGCTGATTCCGTACGCGATTGTTATCGTCGTGTTCGTGGTCATCTGGTGGCTGTTCATGTCCAGATCGGCACAGGGAGGCGGAGGCGGCTTTGGCGGAAGGATCAACTCCTTCAGCAAAGCAAAAACGAAGCTCGGCTCTGACGAAAAGGTCAAAGTCACCTTCAATGATGTCGCCGGAGCCGACGAAGAGAAAGAAGAACTCCAGGAAGTCGTCGACTTCCTCAAGAATCCGCAGAAATATGCGAGTCTCGGAGCCAGAATACCGAAAGGCGTCCTTTTGATCGGTCC
>CACZRJ010000044.1 GCA_902783535.1 uncultured Ruminococcus sp.
AATCTGGCTGCTGCCGCTGCAGGTGAGAACTATGAGTGGACAGATATGTATGAGGGCTTTGCAAAGACCGCAGAAGAAGAAGGCTTTCCCGAGCTGGCAAGAAAGTTCAGGGGAGTGGCAGCTATAGAAAAGCAGCATGAGGAGCGCTACCGCGCCCTGCTGAAAAACGTCGAGACCGCCGCCGTCTTCGAGAAGAGCGAAGTCAAGGTCTGGGAATGCAGGAACTGCGGACACATCGTCGTCGGAACCAAGGCCCCCGAAAAATGCCCCGTCTGCGCTCATCCGCAGAGCTATTTCGAAGTCAGCGCGAACAATTACTGATCTTTCACACCTTCAAAAGCCGCCGGTTTTCCGGCGGCTTTTCTTCATTCAAACGAGCGGCTGTCAAGCCTGCTTTTTTTATTTCAGATATTTCTCGTAATGCGCTTTCATCGCGTCGAACGTTTCCTGGCTGACATAATGTTCGATCCTGCAGGCGTCGTCTTCCGCCGTTTCGCGGCTGACGCCGATCGACATGAGCATCGCTGTCAGAATGGTATGTCTTTCATAAACTCTGGAAGCCGTCTTCAGTCCGTCGTCCGTCAGGATCACGGACCCGTCCTCTCCGATCGTCAGGTATCCCGCGTTCTTCAGAACGCCGATCGCGCGCGATACGGAAGGCTTCGAAAATCCCATCCGCTTCGCGATGTCCACGGAACGGACCTGACTTCCCTCTTTCGAAAGAATGAAAATGGTTTCCAGATACATTTCTCCCGATTCCTGAATATTCACAGCGCGACCTCCGATTGTCCATTTTCCTCATCTTATCACGTTTTCCGGCCACCGTCAAGCAGAAAAGGAAAAAACGGCATGGAATCCGATCCCGGAAAATGAAAAAAAAGAAAACATTTTTTGAAAAAAGTATTGACAAGTTAGCATAGGGTAACTATAATGCGAATGGTTAGCGGAGACTAACTCCGATACCGGTGTCTGTGTCTCCGCTGACCTCCAACCCCAAACAAGAAAGCAAAGGAGATCAAAATGATGCCGCTTGTATTCGCCAATCCGGGAGAGACGCAGGTCATCGTCAAAGTCGGAGGCGCGCCGGACGTCCGGCAGCATCTGGAGGACATGGGCTTCCACCCCGGCCAGCAGGTCATCGTCATTTCATCGCGTTCAGGAAACCTGATCGTCAAGGTCAAGGAATCGCGCGTTGCGATTTCGGAAGAACTGGCCAGAAGAATCATGATTTGAAAATACAAAACAAAGGAGCTAAAATAATGGACTACAAGTCTTTGCGGGAGATCCCGGTCGGCGGGACCTGCGTGGTCGTCCGTCTCCACGGAGAGGGCGCGATCCGCAGAAGGATCATGGACATGGGCCTGACGAAAGGCGTCAGCGTATATGTCCGCAAAGTCGCCCCGCTCGGCGATCCCATGGAAATCAACGTCCGCGGCTATGAGCTTTCCATCCGGAAGGCGGACGCGGAAATGGTGGAGGTGAAGGAAGCATGAGCACGATACGCATCGCCCTCGCCGGAAACCCCAACAGCGGCAAAACGACGCTGTTCAACGCGCTCACAGGATCCAATCAGTTCGTCGGCAACTGGCCCGGCGTCACGGTCGAGAAAAAGGAAGGAAAGATCAAGAAGCATGACGATGTCGTGCTGACCGACCTTCCGGGCATCTATTCCCTCTCGCCATACACGCCCGAGGAAGTCGTCGCGAGAAATTACCTGCTCGACGAAAAGCCGGACGCGATCCTGAACATCGTGGACGGTTCGAACCTGGAACGGAACCTGTATCTGACGACCCAGCTGACCGAACTCGGCATTCCTGTCGTCGTGGCCGTCAACATGATGGACGTCGTCGAAAAGAACGGCGACAAGCTGGACCTCGCTGCGCTGGGTTCGGCGCTCGGATGCAGAGTCATCGGCATCTCCGCATTGAAGGGCACGCACGTCGGTGAAGCCGCCGAGGCGGCGATCAAGGCCGCGAAAGAGGACAAACCGGTCCCGCAGCACGCCTTCTCCGGCCCCGCGGAACACGCCATCGCGCACATCGAGGAAGCGGTCGTGCACGACCTTCCGGAAAACCGGCAGCGCTGGTATGCCGTCAAGATCTTCGAACGCGACCAGCAGGTCCTCGAAAAGCTCAACATTCCGAAAGAAACGCTGGACCACATCGAGCAGGACATTCAGAGAGCGGAGCAGGAACTCGACGACGACGCCGAGTCCATCATCACGAACGAACGCTACGTCCTCATCGGAAATCTGCTCAAGACATGCTATAAAAAGAGAGACAAGAACGCCCTGACGATCTCGGACAAGATCGACCGCGTCGTCACCAACCGCTGGCTGGGTCTTCCCATCTTCGCGGTCATCATGTTCCTCGTCTACTTCCTCGCGATGGCGCCGGGCGCTCCGGGCACGCGTCTGACCGACTGGGCCAACGACGGCCTGTTCGGCGAGGGCTGGTTCTTCCTCGGCATCGGCAGCGGAAAATACGAAGAGGCCGCCGGCGAATACGAAGACGCGCTGACAGCTGTCAACGCCTACCTGGTCGTCGATCCGGAGTCAGAAGACTTTGACGCCGAAACAGCGATCGAGCAGATGAATGCTCTGACGCCCGAGGCGAAATCCATGCCCGTCGAGATCGAAGACGAAGAGACGCTGGAGACCATCACCAAAACAGTCTATTACGACAGCATCCCCGAAAACGCGAAAGAAGACGAAACCGTCGGCATGACATACGTCGACGCCGTGAAGTACTTCTCCGAGCGCGGGGAAAACGCGTTCGACGCGCCCGAGCAGTCCGATTTCGGTCCGTTCGTCCGCAGCATTCCTGACGTCGTTACCGGCTGGCTGGAAAGCGCGAACGCCGCGGAATGGCTGAAAGGCCTGATCGTCGACGGCATCATCGCCGGCGTCGGCGCCGTGCTCGGCTTCGTTCCGCAGATGATCGTCCTGTTCATTTTGCTCGCCTTCCTGGAAGCCTGCGGTTACATGGCCCGGATCGCGTTCGTTCTCGACAGGATCTTCCGCAGGTTCGGCCTGTCCGGCAAGTCCTTCATCCCGATGCTCGTCGGCACCGGATGCGGCATCCCCGGCATCATGGCGTCCAGAACGATCGAAAACGACCGCGACCGCCGGATGACCGTCATGACGACGACGTTCATCCCCTGCAGCGCGAAGCTCCCGTTCATCAGCATGATCGCGGGCGCCATCTTCGGAAGGAGCGCGCTGATCGCAGTCTCCGCATATTTCCTCGGCATGGGATCGATCATCCTGTCCGGCGTGATCCTCAAGAAGACGAAGATGTTCGCCGGAGACCCCGCGCCGTTCGTCATGGAACTTCCCGCGTACCACCTCCCGACCGTCGTCAACATTCTCAGATCCATGTGGGAACGCTGCTGGGCGTTCATCAAGAAGGCCGGAACGGTCATCCTGCTCTCCACGATCGTCGTATGGTTCCTCTCCTACTTCGGCTGGGTCGAAGGATCCTTCCGTATGCTGGATGAGACCGAACTCAGTTCCTCCATCCTCGCGCACATCGGAAACGGGATCGCCTGGATCTTCGCGCCGCTCGGCTGGGGCAACTGGCAGGCAGCCGTCGCGTCCTTCACCGGACTCGTCGCGAAAGAGAACATCGTCGGCACGATGGGCATCCTTTACGGTTCCGGAGAACTGACGGCATGGCAGGCCATCGCGCAGGCGTTCAACGGCATCACCGGATACAGCTTCCTGGCGTTCAACCTGCTCTGCGCTCCCTGCTTCGCAGCCATGGGCGCCATCCGCAGAGAAATGAAGAGCGCGAAATGGACGCTGTTCGCCATCGGCTATCAGTGCGTCTTCGCATATGCCATCGCCCTGATGATCCGCCAGTTCGGCGGCATCTTCATCGGCGACGTCCAGGTCGTCGGACTGATCGCAGCGATCCTTGTGCTCGCCTGCATCGTCTTCCTCGTCGTCCGCAAGCCTTACGGCCATAAGGCGGCGAAAGCGGCCGAAGCGAAAGAATAAGACCAAATCCGAGTATTCGATTTCACATGAAAGGAGCGATCGACATGTCTGCAACCTTCTCCGGGATCCTGACATGGCTTCAGGGCAATCTCGCGACCATTCTGATCTCCTGCGCGCTGCTCGCAGTCGTCGTGCTGATCAT
>CACZRJ010000045.1 GCA_902783535.1 uncultured Ruminococcus sp.
CAGCAGGTGTGTAAGTCATAAATCGTTTCCTCCTGATTTCACTTCAACAGGGATCGGCTGCTGAGCCTCCTGTTCATGCTCCGGACCCGCGTAGACGCGGAGACGGGTGAAGCTGACGTCGCCGATGTGGTTCTTGGGAAGCATTCCCTTGACGGCGAGTTCCATGGCCATTTCGGGTTTCTTTTCCATCAGCGTGCGGTACTTGACGGATTTCAGACCGCCGATGTAGCCGGAATGATGGTAATGGATCTTCTGGTCCAGTTTTTTGCCCGTCAGGACGGCGTTCGCGGCATTGACGATGATCACGCATTCGCCGCAGTCGACGTGGGGGGTGTATTCCGGACGGTGCTTGCCGTTGAGGATGGTCGCGGCGCAGACGGCGACTTTGCCGAGCGGCTTGTTCGCTGCGTCGATGACGTACCATTTGCGCTCAACGGTTTCGGGTTTGAGCATTGTGGATTTCATGTTTTATCCTTTCGTGTCATTATATTCGTTGTTGATCGCGCGCCTTTTTCCTGACGCGCTCGTACAGTATATCACGGTTTTTCCGCTTGTCAAGAACTTTTTTCGATTTTTTTGATTTTTTTTGCGTTTTATTCGATTTTTTTCATTTTTGCATCATTGAAGACTCATTTTTGAGAGGAGAATCATACCATGAGCGACAACACGTCCGTCAAAAGCGCGTCTGCAGGATCCGGAAACGCGGCAAAGCATTATTTCGTCCGGATCAGCCTGAGCTATTCGTTCGCCCAGGAAAAGGACAGGGAGGGCATCCTTCCCGTGACCGTCATCCGGAGCAGGATCCCGGCCTCCTTCGAACCGGAGGGCGTCTGGACGCGGTATACTTTCGGCGTCATCCGCATGACGGCGGAGAACGAGGAGGCCTGCCGCGCGGCGGTCAGAACCGTCTGGAACGAAGTGTATCCGGAATCTCCCGACGCGTTCCGCGTCCTCGTCACGCCGGACACCGAAGACGACAGAGCCAAACTGATGCGGGCCGTCTTCACGGGATATATGGGCGCGGACCCGTACATTGAACTCTGCACGGAACTGCGGAGGACCATCGAGATGCTCGCGGAAAAGGACTCGCTCGGCGCGGCGCGGGCGCAGAGCTACCTGTTCTCGATCGATCCGGGATGCGGATTCACGACGCTGCTTTCGTCGTTCGGAGACTATATGCGGCGGATGGGCGTCTTCGGAGAAAAGTCCGACGCCCGTACGAAATATATCGAGTACACGCTCGGAAAAGAGTCGGAGAACGGCTGCTCGACCGCCGACGACGTCCTTTCCGGACTCGCCAAGAACGAGGACGAGATCAACAACGCCGTGATCGGTCTGGACATCAGCTACTATCTCGACGGGCAGAAGTTCGACGAGCTCCGCAAATTCCTCAAGCGGCTGACCAGGTATTCCGACCTGTACGTATTCGTTTTCCGCGTTCCCTTCCTGGAAAAGAAGTCTCTGTCGGACATTGAGAGCACGATCGCCGACCAGATGCTCGTGCGGACGGTCGAATTCCCGCCGCTTCACGACTTCGTCGCGCGGGAGGTCTTCTACGACGCGCTGCATACGGCCGGGTATTCCGCGGAGCCGGAGCTTTACGACGAATTCTACCGGAAGGTCCAGGAGGAAAAGACCGACGGAAGATATTACGGATTCAAGACGCTGGAGAAAGTCGCGGCGAGCCTGATCCTTCACAAGGCGGCGAAAGACGCGAAACTGGAGGCGGACGGAAAGACGTCCGACAGGGAGCACGTCCTGCGCGAGGACCTGACGGGATGGGTGAAGGATGTTTCAAAGAAGAGGACCGGATACGACGAACTGTCGGATCTGATCGGAATGGAGACCATCCGCGACCGCATCAGGGAGATCGTCGCGCAGGTGAAACTGTCCATGGCGGACGAGAGGCTCGACCGTCCCTGCATCCATATGCGCTTCGTCGGCGCGCCCGGCACCGGAAAGACGACCGTCGCGCGGATCGTCGGCAGGATCTTCAAGGAGGAGGGCATCCTCCGGAAGGGCGCGTTCATGGAATACACGGCGCGGAATCTCTGCGCGGAATACGTCGGACAGACGGCCGTGAAGACGGCCGCCATCTGCCGGGACGCCTACGGCTCGGTCCTGTTCATCGACGAAGCCTACGCCCTTTACGAGAATCAGCACGAGAGTTCGAACGACTACGGCAAGGAGGCGCTGACGACGCTGATCGCGGAAATGGAGAACCACCGCGACGACATGCTCGTCATCATGGCCGGCTATACGGACGACATGGAAACGCTCAT
This sequence comes from uncultured Ruminococcus sp., assembly GCA_902783535.1. GTDB lineage: Bacteria > Bacillota > Clostridia > Oscillospirales > CAG-382 > Coliplasma. The sequence continues at coordinate 2,283 of CACZRJ010000045.1, forward strand.
GGAGGGGAACGCGGGTCTCCGCAGCCGCATGCCGTACGTGCTCACCTTCGCAAACTACACGAGACACCAGCTGCACGAGATCTTCATGAGCATGGTCTCGAAGCATTTCGACTATACGCCGGAGCTGGAGGAAGCGTCCAGGACGTATTTCGAGGAACTTTCGGAGGAGTACGTGCAGTCGAGGGAATTTTCGAACGCGCGGTTCGTCCGGAACCTGTACGAGCGGACCTGGTCCAAGGCCGCTTTGCGCGCGTCGCTGGACGGACAGCAGAAAGTCAGCCTGACGAAGGAGGACTTCCTGACGGCGAGCGGCGAAAAAGAATTCCGCGAAAAACTGAAGCAGACGGTCAAAGTCGGCTTCTGAACGAAAAAAACGAAAAAAGAGCGGACAAAAGCATTGCGTCCGCCTTTTTTCTGTGGTAAATATATACTGGTAAGAAATGAAATCAAAGGAGACAGCAAATGGCAAACATTCTGGAAATGCTTGAACAATACGTACGCGAGGAGCCGGGCACGGCGATCCTGTTCGACGAGTCGCACGGAAAGGGCATCACCTACGCGCAGCTGGACGACATGACCGGCCGCGTCCGTTCCTTCCTGGAGCGGAACGGCATCGGAAAAGAGGATTTCGTCCTGATCAATCTCCCGCGCGGAGTGCTTCCCGTGATCGCGATGGTCGGCGTCTGGAAGGCCGGCGCCGCGTGGGCGCTCGTCGAGGACACCTACGCGCCCGAACGGATCGATTACATCCGCAAGGACTGCGGATGCAAATTTGAATTGAACTCCGCGAACTGGGACGAGGTCATGGCGGCCGAATACAAGCCCGGATTCGTAAAATCGGACGACCACGACGCGGCCTACGCTATCTACACCTCCGGCACCACCGGAAACCCGAAAGGGGTGCTGCATGAATTCGGCAACCTCGGAAGAGCGATCGACTCCATCCGCGTGGACGGAGAAAACCCGTTCAACGGCAAGGACCGTCTGGCGCTGCTTGCGCCGATGAACTTCGTCGCCTCGGTCATCGTCATTCTGAAGGCGCTGAGCATCAAGGGCGGCAAGACGTTCGTCGTCAGCTACGCTACGATCAAGAACCCGATGGCCTTGAAGATGTTCTTCGTCGAGAAACGGATCACCATCACCTTCCTGACGCCCTCCTACGTCCGCATGCTCGGAAACCAGACCGGACCGTTCCTCCGCATGCTCTTCGTCGGGAGCGAGCCTGCGAACAACATCTACAACAAGAATCTCGAACTGATCAACATTTACGCGGCGTCCGAGAGCGGATTCGCCGTCGGCGTTTTCCGGATCGACAAGTCCTACGAGACCTGCCCGATCGGCAAGCCGGAAGTCGAAACGAAGATCTATCTGTACGGCGAGGACGGGAACGAAGTGGGGGACGGCGAGATCGGCGAACTCTGCTTCGTGAACCCCTATGTGCGCGGATACATGAATCTGCCGGAAGAGACCGCCAAGGCTTTCAAGGACGGCATCTATCACACCGGGGACCTCGCGCGGAAGAACCCGGACGGCAATTATGTCCTTCTGGGCAGATCCGGCGACATGATCAAGATCAACGGCAACCGGATCGAACCGGCGGAGATCGAGGCCGCCGTCAAGCAGGTGCTCGGCATCGACTGGGCGGCCGCGCGCGGATTCGAGGACCACGGAAAGAGCTATCTGTGCGCCTACTACACCGCGGACGTTCAGGTGGACTCCGAACGCATGCGCACGGAACTGTCCAAGCGGCTTCCGTATTACATGATCCCCGCCTACTACATCAAGATCGATTCCGTCCCGCTGAAGGCGAACGGCAAAATGGACCGCAAGGCGCTGCCGAAGCCGGACGCGAGCAGCTTCAAGACCGATTACGTCGCGCCGGAGAACGAGATCCAGGAAAAGATCTGCCACGCGATGGAGACCGTCCTGAAAGCAGACCGCATCGGCATTCACGACGACTTCTACGAGATGGGCGGCGACTCCCTCGGATCCATCCAGGTCATCGTGGAAAGCGGACTGCCCGGACTGAACGCGAGCGAGATCTTCCGCGGCCGTACGCCGGAGAAGATCGCCGAGCTGTATGAGAAGAGCCATGCGAACGATGACGGCGAGTCGCCGGACAGCAAGAACGCGCGTGCGCTGAAAACTGCGCATCCGCTGACCGCGGAGCAGATGTATATGGTCGACTACCAGCTGTATACGCCGAAGTCGACGATGTACAACCTCTATTCCGTCATGAAGCTGGACAAGGAGCTCTTCGACGTCGAGAAGATGGCGAAGGCGCTGCATACGGTCATCAAGAATCACCCGGCGCTCGCGACGACCTTCGAATTCAACGCGGACGGCGAGATCGTTCAGAAATATACGCCCGAGGTCATTCAGGAGATCATGGTCGAAAAAACGACCGAATTTGAATTCGACAGCATCAAGGACACGCTGGTCCAGCCGTTCAAGATCATCGGCGGAAAGATGTACCGCTGCCGCGTCTTCGAGACGGAAAAGAACGGATACGTTTTCTTCGACGTGCATCACACGCTGTTCGACGGCACTTCTCTGAAAGTCTTCATGGGGAACGTCGGCAAGACGTACATGGGCATGCTTCCGGATCCCGACTACTACTACCTCATGCTCCAGAACAGGGAAGACGCGATCGGAACGCCCTTCTACGAGGAAAGCAAAAAATATTTCGAAGACCGCTATGACGGCATCGAGTGGTCCAGCTATCCGACGCCCGATCATCAGTCCCGCGAAAACGAAATGGGAGAACTTTTCGCGCCGCTGAACATCGAACAGCCCATGCTTTCCGCGGTCGAACGCTCCTACAGGATCAGCAGAAACGAATTCTTCATCACCGTCGCCGCGCTTGCCGTCGCCGCTTACAACCGGAAGAACGACATCAAGCTGTCATGGATCTACAACGGACGCGAAGACGTGCAGAGCATGAATTCGGTCGGTCTGCTCTTCCGCGACCTGCCGGTCGCCGTCCGGCTCCGCAGCGACATGACGCTCCGCGATCTTTTCGCTGATGTGCACGAACAGGTCCAGAAGGCGATCGAGCACAGCTGCTACCCGTACGTCGACACGCATAACCAGGTCGCCAGCCAGGAATCCGCATATCTCCTTTATCAGCAGGACATCCGCGACATGAGCGGCATGGACGGCATGAGCATCGAAACGGTCGACGTCCGTCAGAATCAGGCGGCGTCCCAGACGATTCTCGACATGGAGATCCTCGACGGAGCGGACGGCCTCGAACTGATGGTGGACTTCGCCGC
>CACZRJ010000046.1 GCA_902783535.1 uncultured Ruminococcus sp.
ATTTTTTCGCGTGCCACTTTGCCATACCGAGGTTGTGCATCAGACAGTTTCCGCAGTTGACCGGAGACGTTCCCGGAACCTCTTTTGCGTCTTCGACCGACCGGAAAGCGTCGAGCATCAGGTCGAACAGGTCCTTCGGCGCGCGGTCTCCCTTCAGGATGAGATAAAAACCGGTCAGGCATCCCATGGGGCCCCAGTAGATGACCTGGTCCTTCCAGTCGGGGTCGTTCCTCAGATATGTCGCGATGATATGCTCCAGGGAATGCATCGCCGCCACGTCGACGGCCGGTTCGACGTTCGGCCTCGTCATCCTGACGTCGTAAGTGGTGATCTTCAGGTCCCCGAGCGTATCCGTTCTGCTGGTATAGATCCCCGGGATGATTTTCGTGTGATCGACGGAAAAACTTGGAATGAGTTCCATACAGTGCGCACCTCGTTTTCAAAAAACATGATGATGGTTCTTTTCATCACATTATTGTACTTACGGCGGAGAAAAAGTAAAGGCGATTCGCAGTTTTTTCTTGAAAAAATCAGAGGTTGTGCTATAATAATGATATGAAACAATTGAAAGGCTCGATGGGTATGAAAATCGTCGTCAAGGTTGGAACTTCCACGCTGACGTATGCAACCGGAAATCTGAACATACGGCACGTTGAGGAACTCTGCAAGGTCATCAGCGACCTGAAAAACGCGGGGAACGAGATCATCCTGGTCTCGTCCGGCGCGATCGGCATGGGCGTCGGCAAACTGTCGCTGAGCGAGAAGCCGGCCGACATGCCCACGAAGCAGGCCGCGGCAGCCGTCGGACAGTGCGAGCTGATGTATACGTACGACAAGTATTTTTCGGAATACGGTCATATCATCGCGCAGATTCTGCTGACAGGCAGCGATCTGCAGAACCGGGAGCGCGCGGCCAATTTCCGCAGCACCGTCGACCGTCTTCTCGAGATGAAAGTCCTGCCGATCGTCAACGAGAACGACACCGTCGCCACCGAGGAGATCGCCGTCGGCGACAACGACACGCTCGCCGCGATCGTCGCTGCCGAAACCGGAGCCGATCTGCTGATCCTTCTGACCGATATTGACGGGCTGTATACATCCGACCCGCGCCGCAACTCCGACGCGTCACTGATCAAAGACGTTTTTGAAATCACCGACGACGTCCGCAGGTGCGCGGGCGAAACCCGCTCTTCCCTCGGGACCGGCGGTATGCTCACAAAACTCGGCGCGGCGGGAATCTGCATGGAGAACGGGCTTGACATGATCATCGCCAACGGGGCCGACCCGCGCGTGCTTTACGGCATTGCCGACGGTGAAGAGATCGGCACCCGTTTTCACGGGAGGAAACCCGTATGACCACGCATGAGATTCTGACCGCCGCCGTCAAGGCAAAGCCGGCCGTCGCGGCTCTGTCAAACGAGCGCAAAAACGAAGCGCTGGCGAAGATGGCCGAATGCCTTGCGGCGGACAGCGAAAAGATATGCCTGGCAAACAGGGAAGACGTGGAAGCCGTGAAAGACGCCGTGTCGCCGGTTATGATCGACCGCCTCACCCTGACGCCCGAACGCGTACGCGCGATGGCGGACTCCATTCTGCAGGTCGCAGATCTTCCCGATCCGGTAGGCAGAGTGATCGAAAGCATCAGTCGTCCGAACGGTCTGAAGATCACGAAGGTTTCTGTGCCTTTCGGCGTGCTTGCGATGATTTATGAAAGCCGTCCGAACGTGACATCCGACGCGGCGGCGCTGGCCTTCAAAAGCGGCAACGTCTGCGTTTTGCGCGGCGGAAAGGAGGCGATCAGGTCCAATATCGCCATTGTTTCCGCCCTTCGGAGAGGTCTTTCGGAAGCAGGCGTCCTGCCGGATGCCGTGGCGCTCGTGACAAACACCTCGCGCGAATCGGCAAGGGAACTGATGACCGCATCCGGGTATGTGGATCTGCTCATTCCGCGCGGCGGAAAGAATCTGATCAGAAGCTGCGTCGAGAACGCCACCGTTCCCTGCATCGAGACAGGCACCGGCATCTGTCATATTTACGTAGACCGGGCGGCGGATTTCGAAAAGGCGCTGAACATTGTGGACAATGCCAAAACGAGCCGTCCGTCGGTGTGCAACGCCGCAGAGTGCTGTCTGGTGGACGCGGAGATCGCGGACAGGTTTCTACCTCTTCTTGCGCGCCGCTTGCGGGATGACCGTATGAGCGCCGGAAAAACGCCCGTGGAACTCCGGCTTGACGGACGCGCTTCGGAAGTGATCGACGGAACGCCTGCTTCGGCTGAGGATTTTGATACGGAGTTCCTCGACTATATTCTGGCTGTAAAGGTCGTCGACGGAGTCTCCGGCGCTGTGGAGCATATCCGGGCGCATTCCACCGGTCACAGTGACGCGATCGTCACGGAGGACGCCGAAAGCGCAGAAATATTCGCTTCATCCGTCGACAGCGCTGCGGTTTATGTCAACGCCTCGACCCGTTTTACCGACGGCGGAGAATTCGGCTTCGGCTGCGAAATAGGCATTTCGACACAGAAGATGCATGCCAGAGGCCCGATGGGGCTGAAGGAAATGACTTCATACAAGTACGTCATCAAGGGTGACGGACAGATAAGGTAGGTGCAGATTATGTACTCGTTGGGATTCATCGGATGCGGAAATATGGGCGGCGCACTGGCGCTGGCTGCGGCGAAGAGCTGTGACGGGATCGCTTTGGCGGACGCGGACAAAGCAAAGGCCGCTGCGCTCGCGCAGAAGATCGGAGCCGCAATAGCAGACAATGTCACCATAGCACGCGAAAGCCGCGCTGTCGTTCTTGGCGTGAAGCCTCAGATTCTGCCCGCAGTGCTCAAAGAAATAGCTCCGGTGCTGAAGGCGCGGACGGACGATTATCTCGTCGTTTCCATGGCTGCGGGCGTAAGCATAAATACGCTTTTCGAAAAGACGGGAATGACATTTCCTGTGATACGCATCATGCCCAATACTCCGGCTGCGATAGGTGAGGGGATGATCCTGTTCACACGCGGCAAAGAAGCGTCAGACGATGATGTTACCCTGTTCAAATCCGCTTTTAAGGCCGCGGGAGAACTTGAAGAAATCGAAGAGCGCCTGATTGACGCCGGGTCGGCTGTTTCCGGCTGCGGTCCCGCATTTGTATATATGTTCATCGAAGCGCTCGCCGACGGCGGAGTGAAAGCCGGGCTTCCGCGTGAAAAGGCGTTGCGCCTGGCAGCGAAGACGGTCAGCGGTTCGGCTGATATGGTACTTTTAAGCGGAATGCACCCCGGCTTGCTGAAAGACGCTGTGTGCAGTCCTGCCGGCAGTACGATTGAAGGCGTTCATGTCCTCGAAAGCTCTGCCTTCCGCGGAACGGTCATCTCAGCCGTCACCGTCGCTCACAAACGTACAAAAGAACTAGGATCAGAATAGAGTAACCATTTTGCACAAAAGAAACCTCTCCTGTCTTAGTAGACAAAAGAGGTTTCTTTTATGATTAAAGATTATGATATTAAGCCTGCTCCGATACATAAATGCTGCTAATGGAAAAAGCAAACAATAAACGCAGGGGATAATTCTAAAGCCATGTTTTAGGTACGAATCTGTTGTTAAGTATGCTTTTTACAGGTGTGCCATGCAGTGCGAAAGAACGGAATTCATGCTTCCAAGTTGCGCTTTGTCCAACATTTCTGATCGTTACACCTTTATCGTTTACCATTA
>CACZRJ010000047.1 GCA_902783535.1 uncultured Ruminococcus sp.
CAGTTTGATTTGCGGAAAAATCCGGTTCAGGACAGAGGGGGAGAGGGGAAGGGACGTTCACTTTGCGTTTGCGGATTTCGCCCTGTCCTTCTTTTGCCCGAGTCTTCTCCGGGCTTTTTCCAGATTCTCCTTGGCGAAAGCATCCTCCGGCGCGAAGATGAGCAGATGTTTGCACTGCTCTTCCGCCTGCATGTATCTCTGGTCGGCGATGCTCTTTTCAATGACGTGGCGCATGATGTCCGTCCAAAGATTCATGACTTCATCCGGCAGCTCGACTTTGCGATTCGGGATCCTGAGGACTTTTTCCGCCTCCTGATACTGTCCGTTTGCCGCGAGCGTTTTCGCATAGACGAATTGGCCGATCCCGACCTCCGGATCCATTTCCCATACCTGTTTCGCATAGGAAATGGCTTCCGCCTTCATGCCTTTGGCCAGATAGACCTCGGCGATATTGGCAAAGACCATCTGCTTGCTGTAATCTTTGTCGACCAATGCGAGATAGCGGGAAAGCGCCTGGTCCAGCCGGTCGTATTTCAAAAACAGATTTGCCGCGCGAAACGCGAATTCCGGATAGTCCGTCTTTGCCGTTTCGAGCAGGGAAAGCGCCTCGTCCTTCTTCTCCTGAAGGAGCAACGCCTCCGCCCGGAAGAACGGAGCCAGCGCCTTCAGGTCGGGCACGTCCGAGGCGTCCAGACGGTCCGCCATCTTCGACAGTTCCTTCCCGCGTTCGTGTTCGATGCAGAACCTGAGATAGCGGTAGAGGATTTCACGGTCCATTTCGGTATGGTCGAGCAGCGCGGCATATTCCTTCGTGGCCTCGTCGATCTTTCCCGTAAGCTCCAGCGCGAGCATGTGCAGGAAATCGAACGCGGTGGAACGCTCCTTTTTCTCCAGCGCGTAGAACCGTTCGACGTAATCCAGACAGCGTTCCGGATCGCCGTTGAAGAGCTCGAATTCGGCGGCCGCCTGAAGAAGAAACTGATCTTCCGGAAACGACTTCAGGCTTTCCTCAAGAATCTGCCGGGTCAGTACATTCCTGTTGCGCATGTCGGAAACTATGATGCGCACCAATAACGGATCTTTAATGCTGTGCCCCGGAAGAAGCCGGGCAAGTTTGATGATCCCGGGATCATTGGCAAGCTCCGGTTTTTCCTGGAGCTTGGTCCCCAGATAGATGCGAACCGCGGTACGGGCCCGCTCCCGCATGTCGCGGAGCGACGGATTCGTCATGATCGTTTCGAGGATGCTGACGATTTTTTCCATGTTGTCGTTGTTGAGTGCGACCTGAAGCTGCATCAGATTCGCGAGGTCCGATTGCGCGGCGCTGCCCACTTCCCGCATGTGTCCGGCGAGATTGTCGTTGCCCTGAGTAAAATCGTACAGCGACTCGAAATAAGCCGTCTGCGTCCTGTATTTCTCCCCGAGGGAACGGAAATGCTCGATCAACGGGGGCAGCTTCTCCTGATGTCCGCTGTACACGCAGCTCTCCGCGTAAAGAATGGACATAAGAACGTTCTCGATATCCGCCAGATAGGGTTCGGCGGTCGCGATCACGGCTCCGTATGCCATGTGGGAATAATAGAAATCAATGAGAAACGGAGTCGCGGCGAAACGGTTCAGCTCGGCAGCCTGCTTCAGCAGAGCTTCCTTCTGTTGCAGGGCGTCCTCTCCTGAAACGGGAAGCGTCGTGGCGCGGTACAGGATGGATTCCAGCCGGACGAACGGATCGTCCGACTGACTGGCTTCACGGATGAAATTCGAGCGTTCGGCATCGGAAAGCTTGTCGAATGTCACAACGTATTTAGCAAGCCGGCCGAGATCATCCTTCCGGAATGCTTCCGAATCCTTTTTGAGCATAATTTCGTAATACTTTTTCGCTTCGCTTTCATGGTTCGTCATAACCGCGCAGATGAGATGCCGTATCATGTCCTTCCGGGTAAGTTCCGCATTAAAAACGAGTTTGCGGCTCAGGGCCGAGTAGAGATGGGCGAAATTGCGGGCATTCATGGCGCATTCGGAGTAATTGTCCCAATACTCCGGCTTCAGCGGATTCAGCGTATTTGCCTTGTACCAGCAATGCATCTCCTCTCCGGTATTGCCGAAATGACGGTAGACCTGCGCCAGCCGGACGAAATCCTCCTCGCTGTCGGGATCGAGCCCGACGTATTCGTTCAGAAGCTTTTCCGCTTTCTTCCAGTCCTCTTTCGCAAACGCCTCCCTCGCTTCCGAGCGCAGATGGCTCCGGCGCATTGTCTTGATCCCGAAATACCCCAGGAAACCGACACATGTGAGCAGAACGACCGATATCAGGACAATAACGAGAATGAGTTTGGTCTTTTTCATTTTTCCCCGGGGGTTATGTTGTCGGGATGTTCTTCCCGATGCTTGGTTGAATGATTCAAAAAAAGCCCCGGTCAGTTTCCCAACCGGGGCGGATTTCATCGATAATCGTTCAATGAAACGTGTTCACCCGAGATGATTCAGGCAATCGAGGATTTTCTGCGGCGGATGTACCAGAATCCGAGCCCGAAGAGTCCGGCGATCAGAGCGATCTGAAGTCCGCCGGGGAGCGGAGTACCCATGCCGTTACCGTTGCCATTGCCATCTCCATTTCCGTTGCCGTTGCCGTTGATTCCGGCTGTCGAGGCAATGATACCGAAATAAACTCTGCTTCCGCTGGGATCGAGAGCCGAAAGCGGCATGGCTTTGGAGGATGCCGCTGTCCGATTTGCCTCAGCGTTATCTCCGGTGAATCCGTTGAGCCCATGGCTTTCCAGTTGCTCGTTCTGGAAGTAGTAATCATGCAGCATTTCATCGGTTTGCAGATTGACCCGATACCCGCCATCGCCAAACGCGCCTTCGGCACCGACGCGGGTGTTGTTTTCGCCAACTTCATTGAAATTGGAGTAGGAGTAGGCTTCCCCTCCATCCAGGTCTTTCATGTAGAGTTCGATGACATCGCCATTGTTGAAAGTCCCGAGATGATATTTGTAACGGTCAACATCATACGAAACTTCTACCTTCTCAGTTCCGGCCTCATTGTATTCCTCCCTTGTAAGTGTCAGGGAATCGATCGTAGGAGCTGCGGAGCTGGAAGAACCTGTTGCGGTTGTTTTTGTTATGATGGGGGTGCCGTCTTCTTCGGAAACGGAAAGATTATATGTCGTGGTGTCACCGGTAGCAACATACTTCCCGTCGACCAGCGACAAATTACGATAACCGTACTCGGAGATTTTGTTGTAGATGGCATTTTCGTTCGTCGGGCTTCCCACATTGTCAACGAAGTCGGTCAGATAAAGGTCGACATTATTTCCGATGACATGGATGCGGTAGAAGTTGCTGTTGTTGATTGCCTCCACGTTCCAATTGGAATTTCTGGCAACCTCAAAATCCTTATACGAAACAGAGTCCGTAAAGTATTTGTCATACCACCATCCGTCAAGAGTGTCAGACCCGTTTCCCACGGCAGACACACTGGGATCTTTGTAGTAGTCGTAGTAGAAGTTGTCGGCGGACACCGTGGCAGCTGTGCCGAGGAGCGCGAGGGTGAGGATGGGAAGAAGATGTTTCATGCTGTCCTGTCTCAGTTCTGTCCAACTCGTTCGAAGCCGGACGGTTGTAAGTTGTTCCCCTCATAGAACAATCAGGGATGAATCAAATCTATAAATTTAATATAGTATGCTTGGAACATTTTTTCAAGCCGATTTCCCATATTTTCGACGTTTTTTTTGAAGAAAAAGTCTTTTTTCTTAGCTGGTAAATGTCTTTGTGTAAAAAGTAATTAACCTCAAACCATGAGAGTCGCGATGGTTTTGCAAGCTCAATTATTATTTTTATCTTTTCTGACACCCGAAAGATTAGCCCGCATGTCCCCGGACACCATTTTTTCGGGAATGCTGTCACTCGTGGAAGACGATGGCTTCGAACACGGTGAACGACGCCCCCTCGCGCCAGGCATCAGGCGGAAGCCCGGCCTTCATCGAGAGGTTGGTCAGCGTCTCCTCAATGCCCCAGCCCTGTTCCGGCGCGACCTGCGG
>CACZRJ010000048.1 GCA_902783535.1 uncultured Ruminococcus sp.
CCGAGGCCGCGGAGATAGATCAACTGCGCGAAAGCCTCCGGCTCGTATCCCTTCTCCCAGCGGTAGCAGGAGATCTTCGCCTTCGGGATGTCCGTGAAATCGTCAGAATCGGTGATCCGGACGGAATAAACAGGAGTCATAAACCGTTCCTCCGTCCGCCCTTGTCCGGGCGGAATGTCCTTCTGCCCCGATGATAACGGAAAAACGGAAAAAAGTCAACCGATTACAAGAATTCTCTTGTAAAAAAATGCAAAATGCTGTATAATGAACGAAAGAAACCGACGTTTGCGCCGCTTTGCGGCCGGAAGGGAGAGCCATGGATCAGGTCCCGCGCGTTCTGCGATCGTTCCTTTCATACAAAGAGACCATTCAGGGCAGATCTGCCCAGACGGTCGAAAAATACGCGTCCGACCTTCGGATCTTTTTCCGCTTCCTGCTGGTCTCCCGCGGGGAGAAGGAACCGTCCGACTGGGAGCACATGGATCTGTCGGGCGTGGACGAAAAGTTCATTTCGACGATCACGCCGGACGAGATCTACGCGTTTCTGCTCTGGTGCGCGCACGATCAGCAGAATAAGGCGGCGGCGCGCGCGAGAAAGCTGTCCGCGGTCAAGTCCTTCTTCAAATACCATACGACGAAGAGCCACGTGCTGGACAGGGATCCGACGCTGAACATCGACAGCCCGGCCGTCAAGCAGGCGCTTCCGAAATATCTGTCGCTGGACGAGAGTCTGGCGCTCCTCCGGTCCGTCCCGGACGACCGCCCGACGGCGAAGAGGGACTACTGCATCCTCACCTTCTTCCTGAACTGCGGCATGCGTCTGTCCGAACTCGTCGGGATCAATCTGACGGACATCAGCAGCGACTTCCGCAAGCTGGTCGTGACCGGAAAGGGGAGCAAGCAGCGGACCGTTTATCTCAACGACGCCTGCCGGGACGCGGTGCAGGACTATCTTGCCGTCCGCGAGAGCATCGGCAGGACGGAAGGGCATCCCATCCGCGACAAAAACGCGCTGTTCTTAAGCGAGCGGGGGAACCGGATCTCCGACAAAACCGTCCAGTGGCTGGTCAAGCGTCAGCTGAAGGAGGCCGGCCTCGAAGGAAAGGGATACTCTACCCACAAGCTGCGGCATACGGCCGCGACGCTCATGTACAACAACGGGAACGTCGACATCCGCGTCCTGAAGGACATCCTCGGGCACGAGCAGCTGACGACCACCCAGATCTACACGCACGTTTCCGACCGGAAACTCGCCGAGGCGATGGACGCGAACCCGCTGTCCGGCGCCGTCGGAAAGGCGAGAACGCGATCCGAAGACAGCAAGGAGGACGACCAGTGACAGAGATCAGGACAAGCATCGCAAGCTATGACGTACTGCCGGACGGCACGATGAAGCCGTCCGCTCTGCAGCGCTACTGCCAGCAGGCCGCGCTCGACGACACGACGGCCGTCGGCGCGACCTATCACGCCATGCGGGAACGCGGCATGGTCTTCGTGCTGATGCGCCTGTCCGCCGATTTCCTGAAGCCGGTCGTGTCCGGCGACGAAGTCATGATCCGGACGCACGCGTACAAGTGCGACGGCGTCATGTTCTACCGCGCGTTCGAAATGTACCGCGGAGACGAACTCGTCGCTTCGGCTGACACGCGGTGGGTGCTGATCGACTACGTCAAGCGGACCATCCTCCGTCCGACGCAATACGTTTTCCCGCTGCGGGAGACCCAGCCGGATGCGGAGCTTCCTCCGATCGAGCGCAGGATCCTTCTGACCAATGCGGACAAGACGGTCTTCAGGACCGTGCGGCTGACCGAGATGGACGAGAACAGGCATCTGAACAACTGCGTCTATTCCGACTGGGCGATCGACGACGCTCCGATCGATTTCGAGCGCGAACGGATCAAGTATCTCTGCATTCATTTCGAACACGAGGCGCACTGGAAGGACGAACTGGAACTGGCCTACCAGGGCGGCGGAGAGGAATGCAGACTGCAGGCGAAAAACAGAACGACGGGGCAGCCCTGCTTTTCCGCGCTGATCAGGACGGTGGCGAAGGAATAGCGGAAGCGGAAGTATGAACCGCCGGTTCACTTGACTTTTTTCCGATTTTGGATATACTGAATGGACGGCTTGAAAAGCGAAGGCCGGAAAGAAGAAAGGAGGCGTCCGGGATGCAGCCGAAGAACGAATCCGGCAAACGGATCGTCGCGCAGAACAAAAAAGCGTATCACGACTATTTCGTCGAAGACCGCTACGAGTGTGGCATCTCCCTGACCGGTACGGAAGTGAAGTCCGTGCGGAAGGGCGCCGTCAATCTGAAGGACTCCTTCTGCAAGATCGAAAAAGGTCAGCTCGTGGTCTACGGCATGCACATCAGCCCGTACGAGCAGGGGAACGTCTTCAACCGCGACCCCTACCGGACGCGCGTGCTTCTGATGCACAAAAAGGAGATCGGACGCCTGCTCGGCGTCACCACGCAAAAGGGCCTGACGCTGATCCCGCTGTCCCTCTATTTCACCGGGAAGTGGGCGAAGATGGAGATCGGCCTGTGCAAAGGCAAAAAACTGTACGACAAGCGGGAGGCCGCCGCCGAAAAATCCGCGCAGAGAGAAATGGAACGTTCCGCGAAAGGCGGGTACTGACAGTTGAAAGGAATGGGGATGTAAAGGTTTCGACTGGGACTTTGAACGAAGATAAGCGAGCGGAAGCGCATAACTTCCTTAAAATGTGCAACTTAAAAATAAACGCTAACAGAAACAGCGAACTCGTAGCCGCCTAACCGGCTGCCGTCATACCCGGAGGGACCGCGGGCCGGGATATGGCGTGACTCAGCGGTGAACGTGACCGGGATTAAGCTTTGCGTCCCGGCATGACATATATGAAGCTACCCGGCGGGTTCCGCGCGGATCCGGGAAACGTACGGGGAATTGAATGATCCGCTGCGCTCGGAGAAAGTTTTCGGAATGAATTTCAGGACAGGGGTTCGATTCCCCTCATCTCCACCAAA
>CACZRJ010000049.1 GCA_902783535.1 uncultured Ruminococcus sp.
ATGGATCGCGTTCGGCGCCTGCCTGATCGGCGCTCTGCTGTTCTTCTTCTATCGTGAGAAGAAAGTCATCGGCAGAATCGAGGAACTTCGCGCCGAGATGCTGTCCGCATCCGAGAAGGCGGAATAAGATGGCGGTACACGTCCTCCGCGAGGAGGAATTCGACCGGGAAATGGAAACGACCGTCGCTCCCGCGCTTCAGAACGTGCGGGAGGACGGTACATTCTCCGGATGCGACGGCCGGACGCTGTGCTATCACGTCTACCGCGCGTCCGAACCGCGCGCCAACCTGGTTGTCGTACACGGATTCACGGAGTCTTCGGAAAAATATGACGAACTCAGCTGGTATTTTCTTCAGTCCGGTTTGTCGGTCTATCTGTTTGATCACCGCGGCCATGGAAAAAGCTTCCGGGCCGTTCCGGACAAGACCCTGACGCACGTCGAAAGATTCGAGGAATACGTCGGCGATCTCGACTGTTTCCTGAAGCAGGTCGTTCCGCATGACCTTCCGCTTTATCTCTATTCTCATTCCATGGGCGGCGGGGTCGCAGCGCTGTATCTTGAGGAACATCCCGAGACATTCGCGAAGGCCGTCCTGTCCTCACCGATGATCGCGCCGTCGACAGGGAATTATCCTGCTTTCGTCGGGAAAGCCATCTGCCGGGTCATGATCCTGTTCGGACAGGCGAAGAAACGCATTTTTCTGTCCGGCGAATATCCGGGCGAAGAAAAGTTTTCCGATTCCTGCGGCAACTCCGAAGTCCGGTTCTCGAGATATGAGAAATTCCGCCGGACGCATGAAGACTATCAGAATTTCTCCCCGACCTACCGGTGGACGCTGGAATCGCTGAAAGTACCGAAAAAGATCCTGAAAAAAGGAAGACCGGAGAAGATCAAAACGGACGTCCTGATCTGTTCCGCCGGACTGGACAACATGGTTTTGAATCCGCCGCAGAAGGCGTTCGCTTCCAGGGTCCCGTCCTGCCGTCTGGACGAGTATCCGGAGTCGAAGCACGAGATCTTCATCAGCACGGACGGGATCATGGAAAAATACGTTCCGGCGCTGTTGGAGTTCTATTCCGACAACTAAAAAAATAACAGCAAGTGGATCCGCGGGAGCGGATCCACTTGCTTTTTGGCGAATAACGTCAATTTTGAAATTCCTTCAGCAGGGGATAGAGTTTCTCTTTCAGCTCCGGGATCGCCTCGCGCGCGACCCAGCTGCACCAGTAGGTGTATCCGCCGAGCGTCATGGAGCGCGGCGTCGCCATGTAATTGTAGTAGCCGTTGACCTGATCGATCGGGATGGTCTTGACGCCGGAAAATTCGCTCCGCAGCCACAGCGTCATGTCGACGAGACTTTCGCCGGGCACGCCGACAAAAAGGTATTCTCCGAACTGCAGCGCGGTCGGATGAACGGTCAGCCGGTGCGAAGCGAGTTCCTCTTCCGTGAAATTGCCCGTGCTGAAGACCATATGGCGAAAATATATCGTCCGCCATTCGTCGTCGATCAGCCGCTTGATCTCGGAAGCGGGTCTCCCGGCAGCAATGGCATCCTCTTTCTTTTGCTTTGCCGCGCGGACGCGGTCCTCCCAGCCGGAAAAATCGTTCCGGCTGCGCGGGAAGTCCTCCTTCATCGGGAGTTCGATCTCGAACGTTTCCGCTTTGAGCGGCCGGTCGAAACGGACCGGCTTTTCTTCTTTCCGGAACGCGTCGAGCAGTTTCTTCCGGAACAGTTCGGCCAGCCTGCGGCAGTCGGCGGCGGACGCCTCATAGGTGTCCATGCCGTCCCATCTCTTTTTCGACGAAAGATCGGCGCACGGGCCGTTCATGTAGACGCTGATCCCGCCGAAGACGTCCTCCAGTCCGTCGCTGAGGTACCCCGGCCAGTCGTAGTCGTAATGGTACTGCGCGTGTCTGATGTCGTCCGGGATCTCTCTCTTGAGTTCGAACAGCACGGCGACGTCGGGATGCGCCGCGAAACGCGAAACGCTTCCGACGACTTTGCCGCTCGCGTGGTCCCTGAAAACGAAAAGGTATGCTTTCGGATCGTTCGGATTGTCGAAATAGATGGGCTTGTCGAAGACGGGAAGGTCCGGCTTGTAGCCCCGGAGCAGCATGATGTCCGGGTTCTGCGTATACGGGCGGTCCTGTTCATCGTACGACATTCCGGACCAGACGGTGACGCCGCCGAGTCCCTCGACGTACTGTTCGCGGTTGAAGGAGCATTCGGTCCCGAAATCCGCCTCCGCGACGGTCACGTCCACTTCGACGGCTTCCCTCATCATTTTTTTTGCTTCTTCCGACGTTCTTCTGATCAGTTCCTCGATCCCGTCTCCATGGATGTCCATATCGGTGGGAGAGGCGTGGATCTGAAGTTCGTGATACCAGATGTGATTCGCGGGGATCCCGGTCGAGGCCGATACCTCGTTCCGGAAATGCGTCGTGTCGGCAGGGAACGTCCCGTTGAAATCGAATACGCAGATCAGGACCCGGACGCCGTCCTGCTCCAGATAGATCAGCCGCTCGTAGAGGTCCGTTCCGTAAGGCCAGACAGGCTTGAAAACACCCTTCGTCGAAAGTTTTCCAAATGCCGCTTTTAACATTTTTTTGCTCCTTTTTTCGGCTTTGCGCCTCATGAATTGCAATGACAGGATATCACCGAACAAGCCGGAAGTCAAGCGCCGGAAGACTCCGAAAAAGCCGTCCGTCCGATGCGAAAACGGGTGTTCAATATAATTCATGTTCTGTTCATTTTTTTGTTGACAACAGGCTTGAAAAGGGATATACTGACTCCGTATTATTCTTTTTGAAGACGGAGGAAAAACATATGTCTGCGAACGAAAGAATCTTTAATTTTTCAGCCGGCCCGTCCATGCTGCCGGAAGACGTTCTGCGGAAAGCGGCGTCCGAACTGTTGAATTACGGAAATACCGGAATGTCCGTCATGGAGATGAGCCACCGGTCTCCCGAATATGACGACATCATCGTCCGCGCGGAAGCGTCGCTGCGGCGTCTGATGGAAATTCCGGACGATTACGCCGTGCTTTTCCTGCAGGGAGGTGCCTCGACCCAGTTCGCCGCGGTCCCGATGAACCTGATCCGTCTTTCTCCTTCGAAAAAAGCGCTCTACGCCGTTTCCGGCCAGTTCTCCGGGAAAGCCTACAAGGAAGCCGGAAAACTCGGGTATGAAGTGAAGTGCGTCGCTTCGACGAAAGACGTGAATTTCATCCGCGTTCCCGAGATCGACAGATCGTCTCTCGACG
>CACZRJ010000050.1 GCA_902783535.1 uncultured Ruminococcus sp.
GCGCATATTGACGATCACTTTCCGGAGCAGGTCGGTCCCGATGTGCGGCTTGTTCAGCCACAGGATCTCCTCCGGAGCGCCCGCTTTCACGAACTGCTCCAGCACATAATGCCCTCGGAATGACTTTTCCTTCACGTTCGTGTTCAGTTTGCCGTCCGAAAACGTCCCGGCGCCGCCTTCTCCGAACTGGACGTTCGCGTCGGGATCCAGACGCCCGGTCTCAAAGAACGCCCCGACCGCGCGGACGCGTTCCTCCATCGGCGCGCCGCGTTCCAGAACGATCGGCCGCAGCCCGGCCCGCGCGAGCATCAGCGCGCA
This sequence comes from uncultured Ruminococcus sp., assembly GCA_902783535.1. Classification (GTDB taxonomy): domain Bacteria; phylum Bacillota; class Clostridia; order Oscillospirales; family CAG-382; genus Coliplasma. The sequence continues at coordinate 319 of CACZRJ010000050.1, forward strand.
GAACAGACCGGCCGGCCCGAAGCCGACGACCAGAGGCCGCTCTCCGTCGGAAATGCATGTACGGCCGTTCCCGAAAGGAAAGGCATAGGACTCGGGAGGCTCGGATCTTTCCATGCCGTATTTCTTCCCGAAAAGGCGAAGGACCTTTTCCTCTTTCGAAGCGTCCGCAAAAACGAGATCAGCATTCCAGAGAAAAACGGGGTCTTTTCTTGCGTCGACGGAGCATTTCCGCGGAAGAACGGAAAACGCCTCCGGAGAGAGGCGCATCCTGTCAGCAAGCAGGCGTTTCAGTGTTTCAGGCGTCCGCGGACCTTCGGAGGGACGCTGTCTGAACGTCAGCCGGATCATTTTTCAGCGAAACACTCCCGGTTGTGGCGGGCGAGTTCCTCGTAATACCGGATGGAGTCCGGATGTCCGCAATAGGCGATCGTGCCGGGCTTGTTGAACATGCCCTGGTACTGATAGATCAGGATCTCATCGACATATGGCGCGATGGATGCGATCTGGCGTTCCAGACGCTCGATGGTCGCCGGGATCAGCGGAGAGCGGTAGACGTCCCCTTCGAACTCGAAGGCTTCCATGTCCGCCCAGAGCGCGGCGCGGCCGGCCTTGTCATGCGCTGCGCGGAGCGCCTTGTAGTAGGCGGCGGTGTCTTCGGGCTTGGATTTCTGCACGCCGATCTCGTCCTGGTACGCGATGATGTCGACGTCCAGTTTTTTCAGCTGTTCCACATATTCGTCGTCCGCCTTCAGGATGTTCGTTCCGTAGGGTGCGATCAGCGTCTTCAGTCCGGGCGAGATCTGACGCGCGTATGCGGAATAGCGGTTGACATAATCAATAAATTCGGGAAGGAAATGGCCTTCGATGCAGGTCTCGTCCGGATAATACCAGCCGTAGAAGGACGGATGGCTGCCGTATTTCTCGTAGACCTGCTTCATCGCACGGAAGGCTCTGTCCGTGACGACGGGAGAAGTCATGTTTTCCAGCGTGTGCGTCCAGATCCCGTAAAAGCCGCAGGAAACGAACACCTTGATGCCGTTCCTGTCCGCGGCGTTCAGCAGAGAGCCGATCGGATCCTTGCAGTCCATCTCCGCGAACGGGAAGATGTCCGTGTCGAAATAGCTCTCGAAGTAGGTGTCGTATCCGATCGCCGTGTCCATCAGCACGATGTATTTCATGCCGACGGAAGCGATCTCGTCCACCTTCGCCTCCCACTGCTCCGCGGAGAAGCGGCGGCAGATCGGATTCCAGTATTTTCCTTCGGGAAGATTGTGATGCCAGAACTCAAACCAGGTGCCGGTAATCGGTTTTTGCATGATGCTCTCCTTTATCTCATGTGTTTTTTTCTTCTTTTCGGGCTTTCAGAACAGTTTTTCCAGAATGTGTTCGGTGTTCGCGGCCGCGACGGAGCAGAAGGCGAAATAGTCCATTTCCCCGCCGTCTCCGGATCCGTCCGAGATCGAGCGCACGACGCAGAACGGTACGCCGTTGTAGTAACAGACCTGTCCGACCGCAGCGCCTTCCATTTCGCAGACGGAAGCCGAGAACGTCTCCCGGACAGCCTGCTTTTCCGCCGCCGAAGACAGGAATCTGTCTCCCGACGCGATGACGCCGTTTCTGACGCGGAGTCCCGCGTCCGCGGCGGCAAGCCGTATTTTTTCGGCCAGATCACCGTCGCAGGGGATCCGCACGATGTTCAGCCCTGAAATCATGCCTTTCGGATCGCCCAGCGCCGACGTGTCCATGTCGTGCTGAACGACGAAGTCCGCGACGACGACGTCGCAGATTTGCAAGTCCGGGTCCAGCGCCCCGCCGACGCCGACGTTCAATATCCTGTCCGGATGGAACCGGTAGATCATCGTTTGCGCGCAGATCCCGGCAAACACCTTGCCGATGCCGCAAACGGCGGCAACGACCGGTTCGTTTCCGATCTTCCCCGTCGTGAATGTCATTGGCCCGATCTTTACCGTCTCAGCATCTTTCAGCATGGAACGGATCCCTTCGATTTCGCGCGTCATGGCGCCGATGATGCCGGTCATGTTTCTCCTCCGAAAAATGGTCTTCCGGGCGCATGGATGCGGTTTCCCGACTCTTGGCGCCCGTCTTCACCCAAAATTATACTCGCCTTCTGAAAAAAGTCAAGGAACATCCGGGACCATTGGAAAGCTGCTTCCCTTTTTTGAAAAATGATTTTTGAAAACGGACGCATCCGCAGTTGATTTTTTTCGAGGGAAGCATATAATATAATA
>CACZRJ010000051.1 GCA_902783535.1 uncultured Ruminococcus sp.
CGGAACGCGGATCTTCTGATCATCGGCGGAACATCTCTGACCGTCTATCCTGCCGCGTCCTTCGTCCGGTATTTCCGGGGAGAACATATCGTCATCATCAACAAGGAGCATCTCGATTTTCCCCTGGACCCGAAAAACGATCTGGAGATCAACGGTCCGATCGGCGAGATTTTTCAGCAACTGTCCGACCGCATGGGATTCGGTTCTCCGTCGTAAAAAGACCGTCTGCCGACATCGCCGAGATTCCGACTGTTTCTTTTTTCGACTGCAGCGCCTCTGCCCCATCTGAAGGATAATCCACAATATTTGACCATTCCGAGTCCGTTTTGCATCTCTACTGCCGGTAGAGTCATCTACGATTGGCATTTTCCCTCTCTTTTTGGAGAAAGCGGTTGCGAAACGGGCTTTTTTTTGCTAAAATGCCCTATGGGCAGCCGGAAAGGAGACTTGTCGTGAAACTGAAAAAACGCATCATTTACTACCGCGACGAAATGAACGACGAGTTCTCCAGCGCGAAGATCACAGCACGCCCCATCGACGGCAATTACCGCTATGTCCGCTCCCGTTTTCTGTCATTCATTCTTTACCGGATCGTTGCCACCCCGCTCGCGTTCCTTTACGTCAAATGCAAATACGGGCAAAAAACGGTCGGGAAGGAGAAATGGAAAGAAATCGGTGATGACGGAGCCTTTCTGTATGCGAACCACACGCAGGCAGACGCGGACCCGCTCATCCCGAACATCGTACGGTTTCCGGGGAAGGTTTATTCCATCTGCCACCCGAACAACGTTTCCATGCCGGTCTTCGGCCGTCTGATGCCCTACGTCGGCGCGATCCCGCTTCCGGACGGCATGGCCGCCTATAAGAACTTCATCTCCTGCATCGACCGGCGGATCTCGGAAAAGTCCGTCGTCTGCATTTATCCGGAAGCGCATATCTGGCCGTATTACACAAAGATCCGTCCGTTCCCGGACACGTCTTTCATCTACCCCTGCCGGAACAACACGCCCGTTTACTGTTTCACGAACACCTACCACGCGCGGAAGATCGGAAAGAAGCCCCGCATCGTCTCCTATCTGGACGGACCGTTCTATCCGGATCCTTCCCTTCCGCCGAAAACGCGCGCGAACGAACTGCGCGACCGGGTCTACAGAACTATGCGCGAACGTTCCCTCCTGTCGGACGCGGAATACGTTCAATACATCAAAAAAGGATGAGCCGGCCATGGTCAATCTTCTTTTCTGCGGCAACAGCGGGATCTTCGACGGCATTCTGACCTGCCTTCTTTCGATCTTAAAGCGTTCGGAATCCCGCGAGCCCTACGATGTCCGCATTTTCACAATGGACGTGAGCCATCTGAATCCGGCCTACGTTCCGATCAGCCCCGCTCTGGTGTCCGCCCTCGACGCTGTCCTCAAAGAATACAATCCGGAAAGCTCCGCCCGTGTGATCGACGTCACCGGCTTCTACAAAGAACATTTCGCCGGCTGCCCGAACGAGACGGCCTACTGCTCTCCCTACACGCTCATCCGGCTGTTCGCGGATCTCGTGGAAGGAATGCCGGACAAGTTCCTTTATCTTGACGCGGACATCATGTTCAACCGCGACATCCATCTGCTCTACGACATGGACGTTTCGGAATACGAGTACGCGGCTGCCAATGACCATTACGGAAAATACCTCATTCATCCCGGCTACATCAACGCCGGCGTCCTGCTGTTCAACATGAAGCGCGCGAAGGAAACGGGTCTTTTCGAGAAAGCACGCGGATGGATCAAAAAGAAAAAACTCGTTTTCGCGGATCAGAGCGCGCTGATCCGGTCAACGACCAGGCGGAAACTCCTTCCGCAGCGTTTCAACGATCAGAAATTCCTGCATAAACACACAGTCGTCAGACATTTTTCCAAGCGTCTGTTCTGGCTCCCCTACCCGCATACGGACAACATCAAGCAATGGCACGTGGAACGTGTCCATTCCGTCTTTCATTACCATCAGTTCGACGATATTCTGGACGAGTATCTCGTCCGAAAAGCATCTATAGAAAGGGAAAACCCATGAGTCCGATTCCAGTCACCGTCCCGGTCTTCTACGCCTGCGACGACCGATTCGTGAAATACACGATCGTCTCGCTCACTTCCCTGAAGGCGAACGCCTCCCGGGAGCGCGGAACAAGCTACCGCATCCATATCCTTCATTCCGACCTTTCCGACCTGTCGATTGCGCGGCTGTCCGATCTGTCCGACGAGCATTTCGAAATCTGCTTTGAGGACGTCACGGGATATCTCGCCGCACTCGCGGACAGATTCCCGCTCAGGGACTATTATTCCAAAACGACCTATTACAGAATGTTCATCGCGGACATGTTCCCCGATTACGAAAAAGTGCTCTATCTCGACAGCGACACCGTCGTGTGCGGAGACGTCAGCAAACTGTATCAGACCGTTTTGACGGACAGCGACTATCTCGCCGCGGCGCATGAACAGGTCATGGTGCAGAACGATTCGTTCGGTTCTTATGTGGAACAGGCGGTCGGCGTCAGCCGCTACAACTTCTTCAACGCGGGCGTTCTTCTTCTGAACTGCACGCGGTTCAGGGAACTGCGCATGCTCGAACGGTTCGCCTCGCTTCTGGATTTTTACGATTTCAGAGTCACCCAGGACGAGGACTATCTGAACGTCCTGTGCAAGGATCACGTACTCTGGCTGGACCAGAGATGGAATACAGAGATCTTCGGCGTCCCGCCCACGCCGGTCGAGGAAGCGAACATCCTCCACTTCATCATGACAAGCAAACCGTGGCATTATGCCGACGCGAAGCACGGCGAA
>CACZRJ010000052.1 GCA_902783535.1 uncultured Ruminococcus sp.
CGGACGGCCGCCTCGCCTTCTTCCCGGAAAACGGGTTCTCCGCACGAAGGACAAACGTTCGGCATTTCGAACCGCGGGAGTCCCGCAGGACGTTTCTCCGTTACGACCGAAACGATCTCCGGAATGATGTCGCCCGCCTTGTGGATCCTGACCGTATCTCCGACCCGGATGTCTTTCTCCCTGATATAGTCTTCGTTATGAAGCGTGGCGTAAGAAACGGTGGACCCCGCGAGCCGGACCGGCCGCATGGAAGCGCGCGGAGTCAGAACGCCGGTGCGTCCGACCAGAATCTCAATGTCTTCAATGACCGTTTCCGCGATTTCCGGAGGATATTTGTAGGCGGCGGCCCAGCGGGGAACGGAGACGGTTTCGCCGAGTTCCTCGCGCTGTGCGAAACTGTTGACTTTGACGACGGCGCCGTCGATATCGAACGGCAGCGACGGGCGCATTTCGCCGATGGCTTTGATGTGCCGCAGAGCGTCCGCTCCGGTCTTGCATACGCGGTTATATCTGGAAACGGGGAAACCGAGCGAGCGAAGCCATTCGAGGGATTCGAAGTGCGTTTCTGGTATGGTTTCCGAACAGACCTGAACGTTGTAAACGAACAGATCCAGTTTTCTGGATGCGCAGAGCCGGCTGTCCAGCTGCCGGAGAGAGCCGGCCGCGGCGTTCCGCGGATTCGCGAATGGTTTTTCTCCGTTTTCTTCTTTTTTTTCGTTCAGGGCAGCAAAAACTTTTTTCGGCATGAAGACTTCTCCGCGGACGATCAGGTGACCGACAGGAGAGGCGAGCGTCAGCGGAAGCGTGCGGACGGTCATCAGATTTTGCGTGACGTCTTCTCCGAATACGCCGTCTCCGCGCGTCAGTCCCTGAACGAATCTGCCGTCGCGGTATTCCAGAGCGACGGACAGCCCGTCGAATTTGCATTCGACGCAATATTCCGCATCCGGAACGGTTTCTCTCGTCCTTTCATCAAATGCGAGAAATTCCTCCTCGGAAAAAACGTCCGCGAGCGACCCCATGGACCCCTGATGACGAACTTTTTCAAATTTTTCCGCAACGTGACCGCCGACGCGTTTTGTCGGGGATTGCGGGGAAGCAAGGTCCGGACGGGCAGCTTCCAGATCCTGAAGTTCGCGGAACAGCCTGTCGTATTCCGCGTCGCTGATTTCGGGATCGTCCAGCTCGTAGTATCTTCTGGAGTGGTATTCCAGCAGTTTTTCAAGTTCCCGCATGCGGGATTCGCAAGATGTCATATCCGTGTTCATGATTCATCACCGCCTTTCCTGGCAGTAATGACGGCCCAGTCGTTCTTTTCCCTGGCGGAAACGATGTCGAAACCGCTTTCTTTCAGTCCGCTTTCCACTTTCTCGCGACGGGAGGAGAGGATGCCGGAGCAAATCAGCGTCCCGCCCGGTTTCAGGGCGTCCCGGAAAAGCGGGAGCATCGCAAGAATGACGTCGGCGACGATATTTGCCGCGATGAAGTCGTACCGGCGCTCTTCCATGACCTTCTTTCGCAAAAGCTCGTCTGTCAGAATGTTTCCGCAAAAGGTTTGAAGCACGCCGTTCGGGATATGGTTGACAGCGGCGTTTTCAGCGGCGGTGTCCGCCGCTGTCTGTTCGATGTCGACGCCGACGACGCTTTTTGCGCCGAGCAGCGCGGCGCCGATTCCCAGGATCCCGGAGCCGCAGCCCATGTCGAGGAGGTCTTTTCCGTCCAGGGATTCTTTCTCAAGTTCTTCCAGACAGAGTGCGGTCGTTTCGTGCTGCCCGGTCCCGAACGAGGACGCCGGGTCGATCTCCATGACCAGTTTTCTGTCTCCTTCATAGGTTTCCCAGGTCGGCTTGACGACGAATTTGGTCCCGATTTCGAGCGGGTGGAAAAACTTTTTCCAGTTGTCCGCCCAATCCTTTTCGTCGACTTCCGAGATTTCGAAGTCCAGTGGCCCGAGGTCGAGACCGCTCTCCTCCTTCAGCCGCCGGATGCCTTCGCATATCTCGTCTTTCTGGAGCCGGCCCTGCTCGTTTCTGGCGAGATATGCTTTTACGCGTACGTCGTCTGTCTCTTTCAACAGGTCGTCTTCGATGTAGTCGAAAGGAATCGATTTTTCCCGGATGATCTCCTTGAGGTCGTTGAAGTCCTCCGTGACGAAGCAGGAAATACCCGCTCCGGCAAGAACGCCGCCGACGACTTCTGCGCCCGGCGTGTTTGTGTGGATCGTCAGTTCGTCAAAAACCATGATGTCTACGCTTCCTTTCTGTAAAAGATCATCCGGAATACGCCCGCGACGCGCGCCGGAATTTCGCGGATGTAGTTCCTTGTTTTCAGCCTCTGTCTGTCGGCGCAGACGCCTGCCGCGGCCAGGCCCACGGTTTCCGCGAAGCAGATCGACCGGTACAGGTGGTATTTCTGGGTCACGATCAAAACGGTTCTGAAACCGAATTCGCGTTCGGCGCGTTCCATGCTTTCAAATGTTGAAAGGCCGAGCGGGTCGCATACGATCGCTTCTTCCGGAACGCCCTGCGAAATGCATTCGCGTTTCATCGCTTCCGGTTCGTCATATCCTTCCTTTGCTCCGTCGCCTGAAAGAAGGATGCATTCCGCGTGACCTTCATGATAGAGGCGGACAGCCGTATCGACTCTTTCCTTCAATGCGGGCGACAGGGACCCGTCCGGGCGCACTGCCGCACCCAGCACCAGAATGCATTCGGCGGTTTTATCGGAGGGGATTTCTTTTTCCGGACCGTAGATTTGCGGCCCGGCGTGAACGATCATATACAGATTGCACGCAGCCGTTACAAGGACGGAAAGGAGCAGAGCGGCAGATATGACCCAGATCATCACTTTCATCCTCCTCTTCCGCGTGCCGGCCTTTGCTTTCGATGGGGCCGGACTCATGACGTTAGCGCCTCCAGATAGCGCTCCTTCATCGTCTTCGCGTCTTCGCTCTGCGTGCCTGCCGATTCGCTGATGATCGTCGGAGACACGCCGAGATGAGCGATCGCGTCCATCAGAGGTTCGTAATCCGGCCCGAAGACGGTATCGTCCAATGTCAAATGCCGCTTTTCGCCTTTTTCCGTATATTCGATTTTGGAGAAATGGCAATGCAGACGATCGGCGAATTCTCCTCCGAGCGCTTTTGAAATACGGTCGAAAACAAGTTTGTAGTCGTCCTCGTTCCGGAACAGCCCGCGCTCCCGGGCGTTCATGTGGCCGAAGTCGACGACAGGAACGAAACGCGGCGATATCGCGCAGAGCTCCAGGACTTCATCCAGAGTTCCCAGCTGATTCAGTTTGCCCATCGTTTCCAGACCCAGTTTGACTTCGAATCCGTTTTCTTCCAGCATCCGGTCGGCCATGCGCAGTGTGTCGGAGGCGAATGCCATCGCCTGCTCCCTTGATATTTTTGCGGCTGAGCCGGTATGGACGACCATGACGTTCGCGCCGAGGAGCCGGCAGGCGTTTGCCGAATCGTACAGATAGTCGATGCTTTTGATCCTCTTTTCCGGTTCGACGGAAGAAAGGGAAATGAAGTACGGAGTGTGAAAGGAGAGACGAACCCCGAGAGATTTTGCGTTGAGGCCGATCTGCATCAGCGTGTCCGGAGAGGCGGCGATGCCCTGTCCGGCTTCGTATTCATAGCAGTCCAGGCCGCATTCTTTGACGAAACGCGGCGCGTCAACGGTCGATTTGTATTTTTTCTGGAAGGATACGGAGTTTCCTCCGGGTCCGAAGAATGCGCTCATTGCCTGTTTTCTCCTTTTCGGGCATACTCGGGGTATTTTTTCAAAGACTTCAGAAAGGGTCTTTCCATGCGGCGCTTCAGCCGGAAAAACCACGTGCGTTTGTCCCTGATGGGCGGGACAATGAAGAATTCCATTCGGGCCAGATGCGCCGAGAGACAGTCGGTAAAGAGCTGGTCGCCGATTGCAACCGCCTGATCCGGCCGGATCTTGAAATCCCGGACAGCCTGTTTCGTTTTTCCGGGGAACGGCTTTTTTGCGTTGCAGTAGCAGGGAAACCCCAGTTCCTCGTTGAAAAGAACCGTTCTGTCGTTTCTGTTGTTCGATACGAACGCCACCTGGATTCCGCTCTCCTTCAAAGCGAGCAGATAGGCCTTCATTTTTTCCGTGGGGCGCTCGATTTCGTACGGCGCGATTGTGTTGTCAATGTCAAACACAACGCCGCGGATGCCCCTCTCGAGAAGGAAAGCCGGTGTGATTTCGTAAATGGTCGAAAACAGGATGTCAGGTCGCAACAGACCTTTTTTTGCGTTGATTTCCATAACCGTTTACCCAATCAGAAGGTAGGAGACGGAGAACGGGGGAAGTTCCGGCGTGCAGGAGCCGCCTTTGCATTCGACCGGAATCCGCAGGTCGCCGTACGGTGTGTATATGCCGTCCGGAATGTCCGAAGAAACGATCGTCGGACGGTCCGGTTTCGCAGATGCATTGATCAGGAATAGAAGTTTCCGGCCGTCTTTTCTTTCCCAGAGTTCCGAGAAAGCGGCGGTATGCGTCAGTTTTCCTCCGTACGCTTCGATGGTAATATGTCTTGTCCTGAGCATTCCCGAACCGGTGACAGAAGGAGAACGCATCAGTCGTCCGTCATAGATATAGGAACCGATCTGTTCTCTGCACCTGACGCATTTTTTGTAGAAAAGTCTGTTCTTCAGACGACGGTATACTTCCGGATAGATCCAGCCCATCTGTTCTCCGAACGTCAGTGACTGGGCGGCGAGGATGTTCTGACCGACGGCGGTCGGCGCGGAAGCATAGTTTCGCCCGAACAGAACGACCAGCCCGTTATAGACCGCGGTGAATGCCGGGACCTGATTGTTTTTGATCCAGATCCAGGTCAGGAATCCCTGAATGTTTTTCATATACGGCTCCGAAGTGCACTCGGTCGTCAGGAATCCGCCTTCCGGCATTGAGAGCCGGACGTGGTCGATCAGATTGCGGTAGCTTTCCACCCACCATGTGCCTCCGCCCGGGCGGTGGTGATGAGAGCGGTCTTCGCACGGGTACGGCTGCGCGGCGCCGATCTGGTCGATATAAACGCCGTCGACATCGAGTTCGGCAAAGAGCGTGCGGACGATCTCCTTTTGCTTTTCCTGCCACAGAGCGGTCGAAGGGCACATGATCGCCTGCTCGACTCCGCTGGTCGGATAAACTTCAATAAAAGGATCTCCGCAGCTGTTTTTCGTGCAATACGGTTTCGCGACGCTCGTAAACTGCCAGTCTTCGGTCCCGCGGTCGTGCGTATCCCAGAGACGCCCGTTGATGTATGGCATATACCGCATCCCGCCCTCATGCAGTCTTTTCATTCCGGCTACGGAACATGATTTGGCGGGGAAGTAATGCGGGTAATTCGTGTCGTAGGGGATCCGGTGCCAGTCGTAAAGATGTACGGGACTCGGAGCGGACAGCGCGAGATCTTTCGAAGCCGAAAGCAGTTCCTCGGCGAAACCGTCCGTTTCGCGGATGCGCTTACGCCACCAGTGGGGGTTCGTTCTCAGCCAGTCCGGGGTGTCGATGCGCTTTCCGTCTTTACAGTCCGGAATCCAGGAAGCGTTCCGAAGAACGAACGATTTGTAGATGTTCGCCGCATCGAACCAGTCTCCGCGGAACAGTTCCCAGACAAGCAGACCTTCGAGGTATTGGGAGTTTGAGGGAAGGCCGATGTCCCGAAGCGGCATGGACGCTTTGATATAAGCGTTCCGGGCGTTCGGTTCCTTCACATAAAAGAGCCGCTTGTAGGCCGGCGCAGGATCGTGCAGCCCGTAGTATATCCCTGTTCCGGATGATTTGTCCCAGAATGCCATATACTGCATGGATACTCCGTAGGACGGGTAGTTCTGCACCGTTCGGAACGGTTGGGAGGAAGAATAAACTTCGCCGCAGCCGTATGGGAAAAAGACCTCTCTTTCCGGTGAAGACGTGAAAGTCAGGACAGGATAGTCGCATTCGACGGCCGTCACTTCCGGATGCTCGTTCAGAATGCGCACGGACCATGCGATCCGATGCGTCCCCGCGGCGGAGGCCTCCAGATACACGGCCAGCCCGGGGTACGCCGCATGCTTTTCAAAAGCAAGGAGGGCTGACGAACCCGTGAGAGAAACGGAGGCGGCCTGCCAGCCGGCATCCGACGCGAGCACGGATTCCGAACCGTCGGTAAGCCGGCGGATCTTTAATGAAAAGAGCGGGGAGCGGCCGCTGAAGAACACGGTTCCGGCGTCGCTGTCCGCGATGCCGCCGAGAGACAGGCCTTCTTCCGTGCGCAGGAAAGTGAGCGAGAGGCTGCCGGCGCTGAATCTGTATTTTTTTGTGACTGACGTTTTCATCTGTCGGCCTCCGCTTGAAAACCGTAAAAGATCAGAAGGACAGCAGGTCCGGAAGCGAAGAATAACGCACGGGGATCCTGTCGTTTTTCGTCATTCGGGCGACCACATTCGGGTCTCCGACCATGCACACCGCTTCTTTCGCTCTCGTGACGGCGGTATAAAGCAGATTTCTGGTCATCAGGGGATAGGGCGCCGGAAAAGACGGGATCACGACGATCCTGTATTCGCTGCCCTGGCTTTTATGCGTTGTGATCGCATAGGCGTGTTCCAGATCCTCAAGAAGAGAGAAGTCATAGTCGCAGATGCGGCCGTCAAAGTCGATCCGGAGATATTCTCCCTGCATGTTGATAAATAGGATGGTTCCGATGTCTCCGTTGAAAATGCCTTCGCCTTCCTCGCCGTCTCTGTCCCAGGTCAGGTCATAATTGTTCCGGACCTGCATGACCTTGTCGCGTTCACGGAATACGCGGGTTCCGGATTTCTTTTCTCTTTTTCCTTCCGAGGGCGGGTTCAGCACTCGCTGAAGCTCCGGGTTCAGTTCCACGGTCCCGAGCGGGCCTTTTCTTGTAATGCAAATGACTTGTATGTCTTTGGAGGGATCGGCGCGGTAATAGTTCGGAAGCCTTGTGGTGCAAAGCGCCAGGAGCGCCTGCCGCGTCTGTTCGGCGTCAGGCTCTTTCAGGAAAAAGAAATCGCTGTCGGTTTTGGAAAGAACCGGCATTTCACCGCGGTTGATCCTGTGCGCGTTCGTCACGATCAGGCTTTCTTCCGCCTGACGGTGGATCGTTTTCAGCCGAATGGAGAAAAAACGTTTTGATCTCAGCATTGCCGAGAGACAGCTGCCCGGACCGACCGGCGGCAGCTGATCGATGTCTCCGATCAGGACGACACGCGTCCCGAGCCTGATCGCTCTCAAAAGCGATTCCATCAGCAGAATGTCAACCATGGACATTTCGTCTATGATCACGACGTCATATTTCAAAGGCGTTTCCTCGTCCCGCTTGAAAACAAGCACGTCCTGTTCGCCCGGCGCCGCTTCGAGCAGACGGTGGATCGTCTTTGCCTCTTTTCCGCACGCTTCGCTCATTCTTTTGGCTGCCCGTCCGGTCGGAGCCGCCAGTGCACACGACATTTTCAGATCGCGGAAAATTGCCAGAAGCGCGCGGACGATCGTCGTTTTTCCGGTTCCGGGTCCGCCTGTCAGGATGGTCAGGCCGTGTGTCGAAGCGGTCAGGATCGCCTGCTTTTGCTCGTCGTCGTATTGAATGCCGAATTCGTTTTCCAATCCCTTGATTCGTTCTTCGACGCCTCCGATCTTGAACAGCAGCCTGCTTTCGGAAATGGCGACGGCCTTTTCTGCAACATATCGTTCGGCGCTGTCCAGCATGGGGACTGCGTCGTATCTGTGTTCCGCGTCCTCCGTTACGATCAGCTCTCCCGTTTTTTCCATTGAAAGGGCGACGGCTTTCGCATCCCGGTCGTCGATTTCCAGTTCGCGGGCGCATTTTGCGATCAGGCTGTCCGTCGGCAGTTTGCAGTGTCCGCCCTGGTAAGCAGAATCCATCAGGACATACAGGATCCCGGCGCGGATGCGTTCCGGAGCCGAGAGAGAGAAGCCGACGTGTTTCGCATATGCGTCCGTTTTGTCAAACCGGATTCCCACCAGGTCCTCGCACAGTCTGTAAGGATTCTGCTTGACGGTCTCGACGCATGCCGGGCCGTATCGTTTAAAAATCCTCACGGCGGTCGGCAGGCCGAAAAACTGACCGAATTCCGTAATGGCCGAGCGCATTCCCGCCTGCTGCATATATGACTGATGGATTTCCTGCGCCTTGGAAGGAGATATGCCTTTGACGTCAGCCAGCCATGCGGGGTGATGCTCGATGATGTCAAGCGACTGCTCTTCAAACATGTCCACGATCCGTCCGGCAAGCGTCGGACCGATCCCGCGGACCGCCTTGGATGACAGATAGCGAAGAATGGATTCTTTGGTGTCGGGAAGACGATGCTCCACGAAATCCGCTTTGAACTGCCGGCCGAAAGAGGGGTGTACGGACCATTTGCCGTTCACGCGGATGGTTTCGCCGATGACGAGCGACGGCATGGTGCCGACAACCGTGACCGGCTCTCCCATACAGTCGATGACGCAGACGGAATACCCGGATTCGCGGTCGGCATAGATGATTTCTTCAATTGTCCCTTCCAGACAGCCGGTGTTTTCCTCGTTCAACTGCACGACTCCTTTACGATCATATAAACTACCTTAATTATATCCGAACAAGACCGAAAAAGCAAGGCGATTCTTCATCGATTTCCGTTTTCGCGTCGGTTTCGCCGACTCGCGGAGCAGTATGCAAAAAAGAGCCGGCGAAGCGGTCGCTTCGCCGGCACGATTCATGATCCGGTGATTATTCTTCGTCCTTGGTTTCAGCAGGTTCTTCCGGAGCGGGCTGCGCGACAGGTTCTTCCGCCGGGGCTTCTGCGGGGGCTTCCGCGGGAGTGTCCGAAGGAATCTCCTCAGCCGCTTCGTCAGCTGCTCCTTCGACAAATTCCGGCTCAAGAAGCGCCTTGATGGACAGGTTGATGCGCTTGTGCTCGGTGTCGATCGCAACGATTTTGACCGTGACCTTGTCGCCGACTTTCAGGACGGAAGCGGGGGAGTCGATGTGCTTCGCGGAGATCTGGCTGTTGTGGATCAGGCCGTCGAGTTCGGGGATGATCTCGGCAAACGCGCCGTAGGACATCAGGGAAACGACGGTGACGTCGACGACATCGCCGACGGCATATTTTTCGGTGAAGATCTTCCACGGATCATTCTCGGGCGTTTTGTATCCGAGGGAGATCCGTTTGGTCTCGGGGTCGAACGATTTGATGTAAACATTGAGTTTCTGCCCGACCGTCAGGATCTCCGTCGGCGGACGCAATTTGCCCCAGGAAAGCTCGGAAATATGGACCATGCCGTCCACCGGCCCGATGTTGACGAACGCGCCATAATTGGTCAGAGCGCGGACTGTGCCGACGAATTTCTGACCCGGCTCAAGCGTTTTGTAGAATTCTTCTTCCGCCTGTTTCTTTTCCGCTCTGGCGACAGCTTTGATGGAGCCGACCGCGCGGCGGCGCTCGTCGTTGACGTCGATGATCTTGAAGGAGACCTTCTTGCCCTTCAGCTGATCCGGGTCTTCGTCTTTGCCGACGCCGGACTGGGATGCGGGGATGAACACGCGGGAAGCGCCTTTCATGACGACAAGGCCGGAGAAATTGTTTTCCTTGCGGATCACATCGTGGACCACGCCGGTCAGAATCTCGCCGGATTCGTACGCGGCTTTCGTCGTCTGCCATCCCTTGGAAGACTCCAGACGCTTGCTGGACAACTGGACAGTTCCGTCCAGGTCGCTGAACTTGACGCATACGACTTCGATCTGATCGCCGACATGGTATTTTTCCGTCAGGTCGATCCCGCTCTCGTCGGTGATCTCGTCGTAAGGAAGGATACCGGTGTGTTTGGTTCCCAGATCGACTTTTAATTCTGCGGGGCTGACCGCAGACACTGTTCCGACCACCTTGTCTCCTGTATGCAATGTTTTGAAAGAGGCGTTCAGCATTTCCTCAAAGCTGGTCTCTTCATTCATGATTTCTGTCATGGCTGTGTATACCTCCTGGATGATTCCGCCGGGGGTGGAAGCTCCCGCGGTAATCAATATATTATTTGCTTGTTGAATCAGTTCCCGATGGCCGGGAAGGTCACCTGCCGTCTCCACCATGATCGCTTTTTTCCCGCAGGCTTCCGCGACGCGATAGAGTTTCAGGGTGTTGGAACTCCCGGGACTGCCGACGACAACGGTCAGATCGTTTTCGGGAGAAAGTTTCCGGACTTCTTCCTGGCGGGATTCGGTCACGGAGCATATGGTATCCGCAATGTGCAGATTCGAATAAACGGTTTTCAGGAACGCCTGGCATTCCTTCCACTCGCCGGTATGGAAAGTGGTCTGAACGGCAAGCGTTGCGGGCGCATCTGATTTTTTTCCGTCCGCGAAATGGGATTTCAGTTCATCGATGCCGGAATAGACGGAAACCTTTCCCGCGGCGGAGGAGACGATTCCTTGTATTTCGGGATGGAGCCGGTCGCCGATGATGATGAACTCGCTGTCGCGGCATGAGGCGGCGATATCCTGAATCTTCCGGACGTACGGGCAGGTCGCGTCGATGATCTCCGCATTGCATTCGGACGCGGATGCATAGACATCCTTGGTGGCGCCGTGCGCACGGATAAAGAGGAGCGCACCGTCCGGAAGCGAAGGGATGTCGGCAGGTTCGATGAACCTGACGCCCCGTTTTCGGAGAGAATCGTTGAACACGCGGTTGTGGATCAGTTCACCGACGCAATAGATCTCCCGGCCGTCGTTCTTGAGCGCGTTTTCCATCAACTGGACCGCGCGGGACACGCCGGGACAGAACCCGGCCTGCTTGGCGATCGTGATTTTCATTTCACCGGGATCTTGCTGCGGACGATCCGCATTGCGGCTTCCGCCGTTCCCTCGATGTCGAGGTTGGTGTTGTCCATCAGAACGGCGTCTTCCGCCGGAACTGCCGGCGCGATTTCCCGTTCGGCGTCGTTCTTGTCACGCCACAGGATGTCTTTCAGGACATCTGCGTATACGGCCCGCTCGCCTTTGGCGATGAGCTCGCGGTAACGTCTCGCGGCGCGGGATTCGGGAGATGCGGACATGAAGATTTTTACGTTGGCAGACGGCAATACGACCGTTCCGATGTCCCGCCCGTCCATGATGACGTTCTCGACTCTGGCGATGGAGCGCTGCGTTTCAAGAAGAAACGCGCGGACTTCGGGAACCTTGGAAACCTGAGAAGCGTAACGTGAGATCGTTTCCGTCCGGATCTCGTTTCCGAGCGGGCGCCCGTTCAGGAAAACGGTATTTCCTCCGTCAATCACCCGCATTTCCAGCATACATGAGGAAAGCAGCGGAACGACGTCCTGAGGACGGTCGGCGGAGACACCCTGTTCGGATGCGAACAGACCGACGGCGCGGTACAGTGCGCCCGTGTCGATATATACGTAGCCGAGCCTTTTCGCGAGCTGTTTCGCAAGCGTGCTTTTCCCGGATCCGGAAGGACCGTCGATCGCGATTTGAAATGTAACTGTCTTTTTCAAAAAAATCACCTTTTGTAATTATATACTATTATAAATGCAAATGCAAGCGGTTTTTAAAAAAATGTTCGTCAAATGTGGCCTTCGACAGCCTGAAAAATGTAAAAAACAAGCCGCGACCGGGTTGCCCCGGAAGCGGCGGGAGTTCAGCGGGATGCCGGTTGCCGGATCATGCGTCGGGAAAGGTCTCGAGAGGGGAAAGGACCCGTCCGGTGTCGATGGCCATCTGCGCTGTCTGAACGACGCGGAGAGCCGAATAAACTTCATCAATGGAGATGACGCCCGGGCCGTCTGTCTCGATCATTTCGATCAGATTCAGCGCCTGTCCGTACATGTCCTTGTAGATCGATTTGACTTCAATCCGCCGGACGTTTCCGTCTCCGTCATAAACGCAGATCAGGTCCTTGTCCTTTTTCCCGACCGGACGGTTTGCGGCCATTGTCAGGGTGATGTGACCGTCTGTTCCGATGAAATCTTTCGCATTGCCGGACAAGATGTTCTTGCTCCATCCGACCTCATAACATGCAGAGCATCCGTTTTGGAGGCGCATGCACATCAGCTGATAATTGTCGACCGGAGCGTCCTCGTCAAGCTTCGCGGAGATTCCCTTGACTTCAACGACGGGGCAGCCGGTCAGCCATTGCGCCAGATCGGCGTAATGAACGCCGCAGTCGACCAGCGGCGTGCAGTCTTCCATCAGCTTCTTGAAGCGCTCCCATGGATGATCGCCGCCGGCCTGATGATTCTGCTGCATCCGGATCATCCGAAGCTCTCCGATGCATCCTTCACTGATCAGCTTTCTGATCATCCGGTAGGATTCGTTGTACCTGAGAACGTAGGAGACGGTGACTTTGCATTTGGATGATTTGACCATTTTGACGAAAGCGGAGGCATCCTCCATGTTTGCCGCGATCGGTTTTTCGCAGATCACATGCTTGCCGTGCTCGAGACAGTCTTTCGTGATCTCGAAATGTGTCCCGGTATATGTCGCAACGATGACGATGTCGATCCGTTCGTCGTTCAGAAAAGCCCTGTAGTCCGTCCCGAAAGCAAGGGCGCGGAACCGTTTGGCGAACGATTCTGCCAGGCCGGGATCGGTATCGACGACAGCCACGATCGAAAATTCTTTTTTTCCTGAGATCTCACGGATGTGCTGCTCGCCGATGTATCCGCAGCCGACCAGCATGACGCCGTATTTTTTTTCAGAATGATTCACGGCAGAATGTCTCCTGAGCATTCATGAGGCTGACGCCCTGTTTTTTGTTGGACCGACCGGGTTTATTTCCTGCAGTCGGAGAAGATAAGGACGACAAAGTCGGAGAGCTGCGCGGTCAAAGAGGACAGGTCGGGGGTTTCCGCTTTGTATATCCAATTCATATATACAGAAACTGCGCCGGAGATGACAAAAACGATTCGGTTTCTCAGATCTGCAGCAGTGCACGAGTGCGTGCTTTCAAGAGCGCTCTCAAGGTTGCCGACCAGCTGATCCTGAAGCAAATAGAGATACTTCGGCATGACGTTCTTGGAGAACAGCGCCTGGAAAACGTCCGGATAGCGCTCGATCAGCTCCTGCAGGTTGGTGAACAGCGCGCGGGCGGAGACGCCCGTTTCGTCGTTCAGAGATTTCTGAAGCGTTTCTCGGAGATTTGAGACCAGAAGCTGCATGAATTCTTCCTCAACGGCGCCGATCGACTTGTAATGGAGATAAAACGTCTTGCGGTTCACGTCCGCCGCGTTTGTCAGAGCGGTGACGGAGATCGCCTCCGTGCTCGTGGTCTTCTGCAGTTTCAGCAGAGCGCAGATAATGGAACGCTTGGTTTTCAATATTCGTCTGTCGATTTTTGTCCTTGCCATTTTATGCCCCTTCCTTGTGCTTTAAACGCAAACGGTCCATGCGATCCGGCCGCCTCGTCGGGGCAGGAACGATGGTATCGAATTGCAGTTTAAGCAGTCTAAGTAATAATACCACAAAATACGGTTTTATGGTTCACAAAAACGCAAAAAAATTCAAGCCGGTTTCTGTGCATTTTCAATAAACCGGAGGGCGCGGCCTTCTTACTCGGCGGGCTTTGCGGTTTTGACTTTACGGGCCGGGTTTGATTCCAGGCCTTTCTGAAAGCGGATTCTTCGGCAAGTCCCGCCGCGTGGTTTTCCTCCGGAATTGGCGCACGAAGAAAAAATCGAAAAATTTAAAAAAACACTTGACAGGGTTTACAAAGTGTGCTAACATAGCATACTGTGCCAAAATACGAAAGTATGCCATTTTGATAATGGGGATGAATTCCGATTTGGCCGAAAAAACCGCGTTTCCGGCCCGCACAAGATGTGGTGGCGCGACCGGAATCACGGCTAAATATTGCGAAATTTTAATGGAGTGGAGAGTCAGACATGGTACATGAAGTGATGCTCGGCAAAACAAAACGTCTCTCGTTTTCGAAGATCGATGAAGTGGCAGAAATGCCGAATCTGATCGAGGTCCAGAAAAAGTCGTTCGACGAATTTGTGAATAAGGAGATCGGGGAAGTCCTCAAAGATATCTCTCCGATGACCGATTATTCAGGGAACCTCGTGATCGAGTTCATCGACTACAAACTGAACGAGACGCCGAAGTACACCATCGAAGAATGCAAGGAGCGGGATCTGAACTACGCTTCTCCTTTCCGCGTGACTGTCCGTCTGACCAACAGGGCCACCGGAGAAGTCAAGGAGCAGGAGATCTACATGGGCGATTTCCCGATCATGACCGATTCCGGTACGTTCGTCATCAACGGCGCCGAGCGTGTTGTCGTCTCGCAGATCGTCCGTTCTCCCGGCATCTATTACGATGAGGTCCAGGACAAGTCCGGAAACAGGATGTACAGCTCCACTGTGATCCCTTATCGCGGAGCCTGGCTCGAATACGAAACGGATACGTCCAATGTTTTCTACGTCCGCATCGACAAGAACCGCAAAATGCCCGTGACGATCCTTCTTCGCGCATTCGACCTCGGAACCAATGCGGCGATTCTTGAAAAGTTCGGAGACGAGCCGATTCTTGCCGCGACGCTTGAAAAGGACACGATCCCGGCGGAGGTCGAGCGTCTTGCGCTCGAAGGCGAGACGGCCGACCCGACAGAGGAAGCGCTGAAGGAGATCTACAAGAAACTCCGTCCGGGCGAGCCTCCGATTATCGAGTCTGCGAAAACGCTGATCCACAACATGTTCTTTGATCCGAAGCGTTACGACATTTCTCCGGTCGGCAGATATAAATTCAATAAGAAGCTTTCCATCGCGCACCGCATCGCCGGGCACACGCTTGCGAACGACATCTACAACCCGTTTACCGGGGAACTGCTTTTCGAAGCGGGAAGAAAGCTGAGCCGCAAGGAAGCGGAAACGGCTGTCCGTGCCGGCGTCTGCGAAGCGGATGTTTTCGTGGAAACCGAGGAAGACGAGGAAGTGATCAGGACCAGAGTTAGGGTTTTCTCGAACTACATGGTCGACGCTTCCGAGGTGACGGGCATCCCGAACGAAGAACTCGGTCTCGACGAAATGGTCTCCATGAATGCTTTGAAGGCGCTCATCGAGGAAGTCGGTCTGCAGGACAGGGAAGCTCTGAAGCAGGAGATCCTCCGCAGGCGTACCGAACTGGTTCCGAATACAATTACAAAGGAAGACATTCTCGCTTCCGTCAACTATCTGCTCTGCCTGTCCCATAATGTCGGACATATTGACGACATCGATCATCTGGGCAACAGACGGATCCGCGCGGTCGGCGAACTTCTTCTGAATCAGCTCCGGATCGGTTTTTCCCGTATGGATAAGATCGTGAAGGAAAAAATGACCACGCAGGATGTGGATACCATTACCCCTCAGTCGCTGGTCAATATCAGGCCGATCGTTTCCGCGATCCGGGACTTCTTCGGCTCCAGCCCGCTGTCGCAGTTCATGGACCAGTCCAACCCGCTTGCGGAACTGACGCACAAGCGCAGGATCTCCGCCCTCGGTCCCGGCGGTCTGTCCCGCGACCGCGCATCCTTCGAAGTCCGCGACGTGCATTACACGCATTACGGACGCATGTGCCCGATCGAAACGCCTGAAGGGCCGAACATCGGTCTGATCTCTTCGCTCGCGTGCTATGCAAAGGTGAACCGTTTCGGATTTATCGAAACGCCTTACCGCGTCGTCAGGAACGGCGTCGCCACAAAAGAAGTCGTTTATCTCTCGGCGGATATGGAAGACGAGTATGTCGTCGCGACCGCGAACGAACCGCTTGACGAAAACGGACATTTCGCCAACCGTAAAGTCGTCGCACGTCATCTGGACGAGATCGGCGAGTTCGAAGCCGATCGCATCGATCTGATGGACGTGTCTCCCAAGATGGTCGTTTCCGTTGCCACCGCAATGATTCCGTTCCTCGAGAACGACGACAACACCCGCGCTCTGATGGGATCGAACATGCAGAAGCAGGCCGTTCCGCTCATGACGTGCGAAGCGCCGATCGTTGCGACAGGCATGGAGTACAGAGCCGCATACGACTCCGGCGTCCTGGTCATCTGCAAAAATGACGGATACGCGGAAAGCGTAACGTCGGACGAAGTCGTCATCCACACGGACGACGGAAAAACGGACGTATACAAACTGATCAAATTCAAACGCTCCAACGCCGGAACCTGCGTCAACCAGAGGCCGGTCGTGAGCAAAGGCGACCGCGTGCTCGCGGGAGACGTCATTGCGGACGGACCTGCGACGGCGAACGGCGAAGTTGCGCTCGGGAAAAATGCCCTGATCGGCTTCATGACCTGGGAAGGGTACAACTACGAGGACGCTGTTCTTTTGAACGAGCGCCTCGTCCGCGACGATGTGTACACTTCCATTCATATTGAAGAGTACTACTGCGAATCCCGCGATACGAAGCTCGGGCCGGAAGAGATCACCCGCCAGCTGACCAACGTGTCGGACGATACGGTCAAAGACCTCGACGCGGACGGCATTATCCGGATCGGCGCGGAAGTTCATTCCGGAGACATTCTGGTCGGTAAAGTCACGCCGAAGGGCGAAACGGAGCTGACCGCGGAAGAACGTCTGCTGCGCGCCATCTTCGGTGAAAAAGCGCGTGAAGTCAGAGACACTTCCCTGAAACTCCCGCACGGCGAATCCGGCGTTGTTGTCGACGTGAAGGTCTTCTCCAGAGACGACTGCGACGTCCTGGCGCCCGGCGTCATCAAGTGCGTGCGCGTTTACGTTGCGCAGAAGCGTAAGATCTCCGTCGGAGACAAAATGGCCGGCCGCCACGGCAACAAGGGCGTTATCTCCAGGATTCTTCCCTCGGAAGACATGCCTTTCCTGCCGGACGGCACGCCGCTCGACATCGTTTTGAACCCGCTGGGCGTTCCTTCCCGAATGAACATCGGACAGGTCCTTGAAGTCCACCTTGGAATGGCTGCGAAAAAGAAGGGCGTCAAGGTCATGACACCCGTTTTCGACGGAGCAAACGAAAAGGACATCCAGGAATGGCTCCGCGAAGCCGGATGCAGCGAAACCGGAAAGACCATCCTTTATGACGGCCGGACCGGGCAGCCGTTCGATAACCCCGTTACGGTCGGAATCATGTACTTCCTGAAACTGCACCACCTCGTCGACGACAAGATCCACGCGAGGTCCACCGGCCCGTACTCTCTCGTGACGCAGCAGCCTCTTGGAGGCAAAGCGCAGTTCGGAGGACAGCGTTTCGGTGAAATGGAAGTCTGGGCTCTGGAGGCCTATGGAGCGGCATATACGCTTCAGGAGATCCTCACGGTGAAGTCGGACGACGTCAAGGGACGCGTCAAGGCATATGAAGCCATCGTCAAAGGCCAGAATATCCCGACTCCCGGCGTCCCGGCGTCGTTCAAGGTCCTTGTGAAGGAACTGCAGTCTCTCGGACTGAACGTCTGCGTCCGCGACAAGTCCGGGAATGAGATCCCGATGAAGGATTACGACGACGACGGTCTGGACGAACGCGTCACCACGGATGCCGATATCGGCGAGTCCGTACTCGATACGCAGTCCGGCATGGTCGAGGAAACGGAAGACAGCGTTCACGCCGGCCTTTCCGCAAACGAGATCGGCGACTTGAACGAAGAGTCCGACGATACCGAAGAAGAATATTACTACGATCCCAATGAAAACAACGAATCGGATGAATAATCAGGGAGGAGATTGAAGTATGGAAAACGCAAACATGGAGTTTGAATCGATTCAGATCGGTCTTGCTTCCCCTGAAATGATAAGGAAATGGTCTTACGGAGAGGTCAAGAAACCCGAGACCATCAACTACCGCACATTGAAACCGGAACGCGACGGTTTGTTCTGCGAAAGGATCTTTGGCCCGACCAAGGACTGGGAATGCCATTGCGGAAAATACAAAAAGGGCGTCCGGTACAAGGGAAAGAAATGCGAGAAATGCGGCGTTGAGATCACAACGAACAAAGTGCGCCGCGAACGGATGGGACATGTCGAGCTCGCCGCTCCCGTCTCTCACATCTGGTATTTCCGCACGATCCCGTCAAGGATGAGCATCCTGCTCGGGATCTCCCCCAAAATGCTTGAAAAAGTTCTCTATTTCGGTCAATATATCGTGACCGATCCGGGAGACACGCCTCTCGAAAAGAAACAGTTTTTGGACGAAGACAGCTACCGCATCTACCGCGAGCGCTACGAAGACGACTTCGACGCCGGCATGGGCGCGGAAGCGATCGAGAAGCTTCTGAAAGAAATCGATCTGGATGAAGAGGCCGAAAACCTGAAGAGAGAAATCCAGACTGCCACCGGGCAGAAAAAACAGCGTGCGATCAAGACGCTGGAAGTCGTCGAGGCATTCAGAACATCCGGAAACCGTCCGGAATGGATGATCCTCCGGGCGCTTCCGGTCATTCCGCCGGAGCTTCGTCCGATGGTCCAGCTGGACGGCGGCCGTTTCGCGACCTCGGATCTGAACGATCTGTACCGCCGCGTCATCAACCGCAACAACCGTCTGCTGAAACTGCAGGAACTGCAGGCACCCGATATCATCATCCGTAACGAGAAGCGTATGCTTCAGGAAGCCGTAGACGCTCTGATCGACAACGGCCGCCGCGGAAGACCCGTGACCGGACCCAGCAACCGTCCTCTGAAATCTCTTTCCGAGATGCTGCGCGGCAAACAGGGCCGCTTCCGTCAGAACCTGCTCGGGAAGCGCGTCGACTATTCCGGACGTTCCGTTATCGTCGTAGGGCCTGAGCTCAAGATCTATCAGTGCGGCCTGCCGAAGGAGATGGCGCTCGAGCTGTTCAAGCCGTTCGTCATGAAGCACCTGACCGAGACCGGAAAGGCGCAGAACATCCGCGAGGCGAAGAAACGCGTGGAGCGCGCCAACGCGGAAGTCTGGGACTCTCTCGACGTCGTCATCAAGGAGCATCCCGTTCTGCTGAACCGTGCGCCGACCCTTCACAGACTTTCCATTCAGGCGTTCGAACCCGTTCTGGTGGAAGGACGCGCGATCAAGCTGCATCCGCTCGTCTGCACACCGTTCAACGCGGACTTTGACGGCGACCAGATGCCTGTTCACGTTCCGCTGTCCGCAGAGGCACAGGCCGAGGCGAGATTCCTGATGCTCTCCTCCAACAACCTCCTGAAGCCGGCAAGCGGACACGCCGTCAACGTACCTTCTCAGGACATGGTCCTCGGATCTTACTATCTGACCATGGACAAGGCCGGCGAACCCGGCGAAGGCAAGTGGTTCAAGGACTTTGACGAAGCGGTGATGGCCTACGAGAACGGAGATCTCGGGCTACATGCGCAGATCCATGTCCGCGTGACCAAGGAAATCGACGGCAAAATGATGACCGGGATCGCTCACACGACGCTCGGACGTCTGATCTTCAACCGGCCGATCCCTCAGGATCTCGGCATCGTCGACCGTTCCGACCCCGCCAACTGGTTCAAGCCGGAGATCGATACGGTCTGCGTCAGCAAGACGCTGAAGAAGATCCTCGACCTGACCATCCGTAAGCACGGAAACGTCAGAACATGCGAGGTCCTCGACCAGATCAAGGCGCAGGGATACAAGTATTCCACGAAGGCTTCGCTTTCCATTTCGGTTTATGATATGACCATTCCGGAAAAGAAAGCCGAACTCATCGCGGCAGCCGAAAAAGAAGTGGACCAGATCACCGAGTACTATCTCGAAGGCACGATGACCGACGAAGACCGTTCCAAGGCCGTCTGCGACATCTGGAACAAGTGCACCGATGACGTCGGAGCCGAACTTCAGAAGTCTCTTGACAAATACAACCCGATCAATATGATGGCGGTTTCCGGCGCGCGAGGCAGCGACAAGCAGATGCGTCAGCTGTCAGGTATGCGCGGACTGATGGCTTCCGCTTCCGGTAAGACCATCGAAATGCCGATCAAAGCCAACTTCCGCGAAGGCATGAAGGTTCTCGAATACTTCACTGCTGCGAGAGGCGCCCGTAAAGGACTTTCCGATACGGCTCTCCGTACCGCGGACTCCGGCTATCTGACCAGACGTCTTGTCGACGTCTCCCAGGAAGTCATCGTTCGCGAAAGCGACTGCGGAGACAACCGCGGTCTCTGGCTGTCCGAGATCTCTGTCTCGACAGGCGGAAACGATAATAAGAAACAAATCATCGAGACGCTCGGGCAGCGTCTGCCGGGCAGATACGCCATCGGCGACGTTAAGGACAAGGACGGAAACGTCATCGTCCGCGACAATACGATGATCACCGACGAAGACGCAGAGAAGATCGTCGCCAGCGGAATCGAACGCGTACACGTTCGCTCCGTCATCAACTGCCGTTCGAAATACGGCGTCTGCGCGCACTGCTACGGCTCCGACATGTCTTCCGGAAAACCGGTGTCGATCGGCGAAGCCGTCGGCATCATCGCCGCACAGTCCATCGGCGAACCCGGCACACAGCTGACCATGCGTACATTCCACAGCGGCGGCGTCGCCGGCGGAGACATCACACAGGGTCTGCCCCGCGTCGAAGAAATCTTCGAAGCCAGGCGTCCGAAGAAATCCGCGATTCTCGCGAAGATCTCCGGAACCGTCAGCATCAAGGAGGAAAAGAAGGCCAAGCAGGTCACCATCGTCAACGACGAAGGCGAAGCTTCCAGCGTGTCCGTTCCTCTGCTCGTCAAAATCGCGGTCCACGACGGCGATCATGTCGAAAAGTGCCAGAAACTCACCGAGGGCACCGAAGCCCCGCAGGACATTCTGGAAATCAGCGGAATGGATGCGGTCTACGACTATATCATCCGCGAAGTCCAGAGCGTTTACGTCTCCCAGGGCGTTGAGCTTGCCGACAAGCACATTGAGATCATCGCAAGGCAGATGACGCAGAAGATCCGCGTGGATTCCTGCGGGAACACCGGATTGCTCGTCGGCGCCGCCGTGAATATCAATGAATTCAACGATGCGAACGAAAAGATTGCCGCCGAAAACAAGAACAGCGACAATCCCGTTGCTCTGATTCCTGCAGAAGGAACGCCGATGCTGCTCGGTATCACCAAAGCCGCGCTGTCCACGGAGTCCTTCCTGTCCGCCGCATCTTTCCAGGAAACGACGAAGGTCCTCGCCGACGCCGCCATCAAAGGAAAGCGCGATCCGCTGCTCGGTCTGAAGGAGAACGTGATCATCGGTAAGCTGATCCCCGCCGGGACCGGCATGCAGATGTACCGCGACACGCAGGTGGATATGGACGAGCATTTCGGGGAAGGCACGTACGCCGCGGAAGAACAGTAAAACCGAATGGACGAACCGCGAACCGTGGAGGCCGGCCGCAACCGGTCTCTGAAACTGATCCGAAGAGGAGAAGTCTGCCGCGTCTGGATCGCATCCGACGCGGACGGGGCTTTTTCCGAAGAACTGACGGCTGCCGCAATCCGGGCCGGTCTTGTTCCCGACAGGAGCAAAACAGGAAGGCAGCTTGCGGACATGTGCGGCGTGGAAGTATTCACTGCCGCCGCCGTCGAAAGAAAATCGATTACAGGCTCTTGACAAAGGGTCGAGAGCTTAGTATAATGGCGTGTTGCCAATTTTCAGGAAAGGAGGATAATTATGCCTACATTCAATCAGCTGGTCAAACAGGGACGTCACGACAAGATCTACAAGTCCAAGGCTCCGGCTCTTCAGAAAGGAACGAACTCGATCAAAAACGTCAGCACGAGTCAGTCCGCTCCCCAGAAGAGAGGCGTTTGCACGAAAGTCGCAATCAAGACCCCGAAGAAGCCGAACTCCGCTCAGAGAAAGATCGCGAGAGTCAGACTTTCCAACGGCATGG
The DNA here is from genome assembly GCA_902783535.1 of uncultured Ruminococcus sp. Classification (GTDB taxonomy): domain Bacteria; phylum Bacillota; class Clostridia; order Oscillospirales; family CAG-382; genus Coliplasma. The sequence continues at coordinate 21,815 of CACZRJ010000052.1, forward strand.
AAGTGACTGCGTACATTCCCGGCATCGGACACAATCTCCAGGAACACTCCGTCGTACTGATTCGTGGAGGAAGAGTGAAAGACCTGCCTGGCGTACGTTACCACATTATCCGCGGAACGCTGGATACGCAGGGCGTCGCCAAGAGAAACCAAGCCCGTTCAAAATACGGCGCGAAGCGGCCGAAAGCCGCGAAGTAAGTCGGCTGAAAGCCGCAACACAACGTCCGAAAAAAACGGAAGAATTTAGTGCTTAATTATCCGCGCCCCCGCATTCGCGGAGGATGACAGATACAGAGGAGCACTTGACGGAAGATTTTTTCGAGTACCTGTGAACTCATTGAAAGCGCAAAGATGCGCGATCACTAATGAAGGAGGGAAGTAAAAGTGCCCAGAAGAGAACATGGATTTAAAAGGGAAGTGCTGCCGGATCCGGTCTATGGTTCCCAGCTTGTCACCAAGCTGATCAACGGAATCATGGAAGACGGTAAGAAAGGCGTTGCACAGAAGATCGTCTACGACGCATTTGAAAAAGTAGCCGAAAAATCCGGACAGGACGCGCTTGAGATGTTCAACAAAGCGCTGGCAAACATCATGCCCACTCTGGAAGTCAAGGCTGTTCGTCGCGGCGGTTCCAACTATCAGGTTCCTATGGAAGTTCGTCCTGAACGCCGTCAGACGCTCGGACTCCGCTGGCTCGTGAACTATGCGAGAGCAAGAAGCGAGAGAACAATGGCGGACCGTCTGTTCGGCGAGATCATGGATGCCGTGAACGGCACCGGCGGCGCTGTCAAGAAGAGAGAAGACACGCTGAAAATGGCAGAGGCGAACAAAGCTTTCGCGCATTACCGCTGGTAAGCGCGGCCGCGTAGTCCGGACCTGTCAGAAGGAGAAAAAGAATGCCCAGAAAAACATCGCTTGAAAATACGCGAAATATTGGAATCATGGCTCACATCGATGCCGGAAAAACCACGACGACGGAGCGCATCCTGTACTATACGGGAAAGACGCACAAGCTCGGGGAAACGCACGAGGGAGCCGCGACGATGGACTGGATGGAGCAGGAACAGGAGCGCGGAATCACGATTACCTCTGCGGCGACGACCTGCTTCTGGAAGGACCACCGAATCAATATTATCGATACACCCGGCCACGTGGATTTTACCGTTGAAGTGGAAAGATCCCTTCGCGTTTTGGACGGCTCTGTGACAGTCCTGTGCGCAAAAGGCGGTGTTGAACCTCAGTCTGAGACGGTATGGCGCCAGGCGGACAAGTATCATGTTCCGCGCATGTGCTACATCAACAAGATGGACATCAACGGTGCGGATTTCTATCGCGTCGTCCAGATGATCCACGACCGTCTCAAGGCGAATGCTGTGCCAATCCAGCTTCCGATTGGAAAAGAAGCGACATTCCAGGGGATCATCGACCTCGTCCGCATGCGCTCGGAAATTTATCTGAACGAAGACGGAACACAGTTCGAGGACAGGGACATCCCCGAGGACATGCTGTCGATCTCTCAGAAATACCGCCGCGCACTCATTGAGTACTGCGCGGAAGTGGACGACGTCGTCGGTGAGAAATTCCTCGCGGACGAAGAGCCGACCGTTGAGGAGATCAAGCATGCGATCCGTGCGGCTACGGTCGCCAACAAGATGGTGCCGGTCTGCTGCGGATCGTCGTACAAGAACAAAGGCGTTCAGATGCTTCTGGACGCGGTGGTCGATTATATGCCGTCTCCGCTGGATATACCGAATATCCGCGGCGTGAACCCGAATACGGGAGAGGAAGAAGAAAGAAAGACGTCCGACGACGAGCCGTTTTCCGCGCTCGCGTTCAAGATCATGACGGATCCTTTCGTCGGAAGACTCTGCTTCATCCGCGTTTATTCCGGCCGGATCAAACCCGGCGAGATCGCATACAACCCGACGAAAGACTGCAAAGAACGTCTGTCGCGCATTATGCTGATGCACGCGAATCACCGCGAAGAGGTCGATGAGATCATGGCGGGAGAGATTGCCGGCGTGATCGGCGTGAAGAATACCACGACAGGAAATACGCTCTGCAGTCTCGAGCATCCCATCATCCTTGAATCGATGGAATTTCCGGAACCCGTCATCCGCGTGGCGATCGAGCCGAAAACGAAAGCCGGGCAGGACAAGATGGGGCTCGCCTTGGCGAAACTCGCCGAGGAAGACCCGACCTTCAAAGCCTATACGGATCAGGAAACCGGTCAGACCATCATTGCGGGCATGGGAGAACTTCATCTCGAGATCATCGTGGACCGTTTGCTCCGCGAGTTCAGAGTGGAGGCAAATGTCGGCAAGCCGCAAGTCTCGTATCGCGAGACGATCACGAAACCGGCTGAAGCGGAAGGCAAATTCATCAGACAGTCCGGAGGCAAGGGACAATACGGTCATGTGAAGATCCGTATCGAACCGAATCCCGGAAAAGGATATGAGTTCGCCAGCGCTGTTGTCGGCGGCGAAGTGCCGAAGGAATATATCCCGGCCGTAGACGAGGGAATCCGCGGCGCAATGCTGAACGGCGTGCTTGCCGGATACAATGTCGTCGATGCAAAAGTCACGCTCTTGGGCGGCTCCTTCCATGAAGTCGACTCTTCGGAAATGGCATTCAAGATTGCCGGTTCCATGGCTTTGAAAGAAGCGCTTCACAAGGCCGGCTCTGTTCTGACAGAGCCGATCATGAAGGTTGTCGTATGTGTTCCGGACGATTATCTTGGCGACGTCGTCGGAGATTTCTCGTCCAGACGCGGGTCCATCAAGGAAATGGAGGCGCTTTCCGGCGGCGGACAGCAGGTCACTGCGAATGTTCCGCTCGCGAATATGTTCGGCTATGCGACCGATCTGCGTTCCAAAACGCAGGGAAGAGGGTCGTATGTCATGGAACCGTCGCATTACGAACAGGTTCCGAAGAACATTCAGGAAAAAATGGTCAGCGAGCACAGCGCCGGCTGACATCCGTTCTCCGGCGATGCCGGCAAATACCTGCTTTCCCTGCGGGAGATCGAACAAAAATATCTCTTGACAGAAGGGAAAAATAAGGTATAATAAGAAGATGTAAAAAAAGAAGAATATCTCATTTTTTGGAGGAATTGTAACAATGGCAAAAGCTAAGTTTGAAAAGACCAAGCCGCATGTTAACATTGGTACGATCGGACACATTGACCACGGCAAAACCACTCTGACCGCAGCGATTACCAAAGTTCTTGCTCTGAGCGACCCGAACATCGAGTTCCTCGCTTACGACCAGATCGATAACGCTCCCGAAGAGAAAGCCAGAGGAATCACGATCAACACCAGACATGTTGAGTATCAGACAGCGAAGCGTCATTACGCCCATGTCGACTGCCCCGGCCACGCTGACTATGTTAAAAACATGATCACCGGTGCTGCGCAGATGGACGGCGCGATCCTTGTCGTTGCGGCAAACGACGGCCCGATGCAGCAGACCCGTGAGCACATTCTGCTTGCCCGTCAGGTCGGCGTTCCGGCAATCGTTGTCTATATGAACAAAACGGACCTTGTTGACGACCCCGAACTGATCGAGATCGTTGAAATGGAAATCCGTGACCTGCTGTCCGAGTACGACTTCCCGGGCGATGACATTCCGATCATCCAGGGTTCCGCACGTCAGGCGCTTCTCAGCGATTCCAAAGATCCGAACGCTCCCGAATACGAATCCATTCACAAACTGATGGATGCAGTCGACGATTATATCCCGACTCCTCCGCGTGACGACACCAAGCCGTTCCTGATGCCTGTAGAAGACGTCTTCTCCATCTCCGGACGCGGCACTGTCGCTACCGGCCGTGTCGAGCGTGGCGTTGTTAAGATGAACATGCCCGTCGAAATCGTCGGTATTCACGAGACCCGCAGCACTGTCGTTACCGGTATCGAAATGTTCCGTAAGATCATGGATTACGCGGAAGCCGGTGACAACGTCGGATGCCTGCTCCGTGGCGTTCAGAAGAAAGAAATCGAGAGAGGCCAGGTCCTGTGCGCTCCCGGTTCCGTTCATCCGCATACCAAATTCGTCGGCCAGGTCTACGTTCTGACCGAAAAAGAAGGCGGCCGTCATAAACCGTTCTTCTCCAACTATCGTCCTCAGTTCTACTTCCGCACCACCGACGTGACCGGCGTCATCACTCTGCCGGACGGCGTCGACATGTGCAAACCCGGCGACAACGTCGAGATGAATGTCGAACTGATCACCCCGATCGCTATGGAGCAGAACCTCCGCTTCGCTATCCGTGAAGGCGGACGTACCGTAGGATCCGGTGTCGTTATCGAGATCAAGGAATAATTGGTTCTCACTGACGAAACGATCAAACAGTAAAAATTGCGCCGACCGCAAATTGCGGCCGGCGCATTTTTCGGAAAAAGCGATCGTGTTTCCCGGGAAATCAGATGACTTTCGCGAGCGCGAGAGCAAACAGCACAGATGTGACGAGCAGGGCACCTCCAAGGATATATACGCCGATGCTGATCTTGTGCGGTCCTGCTGCCCCGGATGCATCGGAAACCGGTTCCGGACGGATTTTTCGGATGACGCTGACAAGCGGCTTGTAAAGCAAAAGTGTGATGGCCATATTCAGACCGGCCTTCACGGCGTTGAAGGGGAGAAAAACGGGGAGGAGGAGCGCGGCGACCGCCTCTCTCGGAACGCCCTGATAAAAGGGCGTAACGATATAATTCCAAAGAAGCATCGCAAGAACCATTGCGGCTGCGCCTGCCGCCAGACCGACTACGGCCCCTCCTTTCGTCCTTTTCTTTTTGTAAATGAACGAAGCGGTGCAAACGAACGAACATGTGGACAGAACGTTCATAAGCATGCCGATTGGGCCGGTGGAACTGATGGTCAGCATCTCCAGAAGAGAGACGATCAGACTGATGGCGGCGGCCGGGATCGGACCGAGCATCATGCCGGCGATCGCGATCACGGCGTCTTTCAGATCCAGTTTGAGCGGCGGCATTTCCACAAGCGGCGGCATGACAAAATGGCATATCAATGCGACGACATAGGCCATTGCCGCAAACATCGCCGCCGTTGTGATCTGGCGCAACCCGTATTTCTTCTCTTTCATAGCCGTTTCTCCTTTGAAAACATGCGCCCCGAACATCATCTGTTCGGGGCGAAAATACGATTGAGTTCAACCGTCCTCTCTCATCCAGACTTTCACTGTCGGTACCGGAATCGCACCGGTTCGGTCGCGTGTGAACGCGATTCGCGGACTATACCGCCGGTGGGGAATTGCACCCCGCCCTGAAGACAAAAGCAAGATAACACATTTCGGAACGATTGTCAACCGGTTTTTTCGAAAGAAAACATTGTTCGTTCCGGCAGTTGCATCCACCGGGCGGGAGGCGAAGGGATGCCTGGAATTCGTTGCATTCCCCATTGCCTTCTTCGATCATGTGGTAGAATCGCATTCAGCGGGATCAAAGAAGGAATTCCGCCAAGTGCTCTTCCGGACCTAGGGGCAGGGCGCAATGTGAAACAACCGTATCGGGGAGGAGACCACATGGATCAGATATTCCGACCGATAATACTGTTTTTTGAAAGAGACTCCGTTTCTCCCGACGGCCTGGATCTTTCGCCAATCGAAAAATGCGGAGCGAATGTGGGGATTGCGGAAACTCGGGATACCCGAATGGATGGCAAGGCAGTCAGTAGCATTCAATAACCACTATCAGGCGGTATCGAAAACCACAGGACTGCGCCACATAAGCAAAGAGATCCTCGCAAGACGAGGACTCCTAAGCTGTTTGGATTATTACTTGAGTTGAACCGCCGTATGCCGAACGGCACGTACGGTGGTGTGGGAGGGGGAATTCATTTCCCCCTACCCGATTTATCCTGAATTAAGACAGTCCCAAAGCTTTCATCATCCAGTCGTTTCTATTTTTCAGCCAGGTCCTCAGATAATTGATCTCGGACGCATAAGTGCCGTCCGTCGGGATACGCTCAAGGTCGCTGTAAACCGCGGAG
>CACZRJ010000053.1 GCA_902783535.1 uncultured Ruminococcus sp.
CTGAAGGACGAAGAGAAGAACATGCTCGTCTCCGGACTGCTGACCTATTCGTCCGGCGGCAGACAATTGCGCGAGTTCATCAGGACCGACAACCGCTTTACGGTCAAGGCGCTGTACCGGCTCGGCTACAAGTGGCCGATCACGGACGAGCAGTATCTCACCCGCGTCATCGAGGCGCTGGATTCGCTCGGCTTCTTCGACCGCGACGACATGTAAGACATCACAATACGACAACACGACAATACGACTGGAGGAATCTGCCATGGAAGCAGTCATCACAAAGGAAGAAAACGTCCTGACCGTCGCCCCGCGCGGCCGTCTGGACACCGTCAACAGCGCGAGCCTGAAGGAGGACATCGACAAGTCGGAGCCGAAAGGGCTTGACATCCTTTTGGACTTCACGGACGTCGACTATATCTCGTCCGCCGGACTGCGGCTGCTCGTCGCGCTGCAGAAGCAGGTGAACGAGACGGGCAACAAGCTGACCGTGAAGAATCCCGGCAAGGTCGTCAGAGAAGTGTTCGCGATCTCCGGATTCAACAAGCGTCTGAACATCGTGTGATGAAGCTGAATATCCGGCGCAAGCTGCTGATCCTGACGGGAGCGCTTTCCGCGGCCCTGATCTTCGCCGCGGTCTTCACGTCCTACCTGACCTTTTCCAGCATGTCGAAGAACGACATGTTCAAGCTCTGCGAAACGACGGCGGACGAAACGGCGGCGTTCCTGAAAGAGAAGTACAGCGGCTTTTTCGAAAAATACGCTTCGAAGATCATGGAGATCTACAGAAGCAACGTTTCTGAGCTCGAGTCCGTGGAAAACCCCTACGAATCCTTCAAAAGCTACGAGGAACGCAGAGCGTACTACGAGCAGCTGACGCAGGACATCTTTCCCGCGACCTCCGGTTTCGGCATGTCCTACGAATCGCTGGAACTGCGGAACAACTACATCTCCGTGGTGCAGCATCTCGACCTGATCCGGACCGCCGAGCAGATGGACGACGCCTTCATCTTCCTGTACGACAGGGAGCGGGGCAACATCGTATACCTGATCGACTCGACGAGCGACAACTCGCTGACCTACCACTTCCCCTGCAGCATCGAAAAACCGGAAGAAAGCTACCGGTCCCATCTGGGACTGCCGGAAAAAGGAAAGCCGGAGACCTTCTTCGAAAACGACGGCTGCAGCTCCGTGGACGTCCTTCTGGACGCGGAGGGGACCGGCACCGTCTACGTTTCCTTCGGACAGGTCGACGAGCGGCTCCGGTCCAACCGGAAATGGTTCGCGCTGTCCACGCTGTTCATCATTTTCGGAGCGACGGTCGTCCTCGCCTTCTTCTATCTGCTGTTCGCCGACCGCCTGATCGTGCGCAACGTCAAGAAGCTCACGCGCGCGACCGAGTCCTTCACGTCCGGTCTGAACTCCGAGGAGGGCCCGCGTCTCTGTTCCGCCGGGGTCGATTCCAAGGACGAGCTCGGAGAACTCTCCAGAACGGTCGACCTGATGCAGACGTCCATCCTCGGCTACGTCGACACGCTGGCATGCAAAACGGCCGAGGAAGAGAAAATGAAGGCGGAGCTGGACATCGCGGCGCGCATCCAGCGCGAGGCGCTGCCTTCCGGGGACTTTGAAACGGACAGACTGAAGCTGTCCAGTTTCCTGCGGCCCGCGAAGGAAGTCGGCGGCGACTTCTACGACTATTTCCTCCTCCCGGACGGACGCCTCTTCTTCTATATCGCCGACGTCTCGGGCAAGGGCGTTCCCGCCGCGCTGTTCATGATGCGCTCCAAGGAACTGATCAAGTCCCTCGCGGCCAGCGGAAAGGACCTGAAGACGCTCGCGTACGAAGTCAACAATGCGCTGTGCGAAGGGAACGCGGAAGGCCTGTTCCTGACGGCCTTCTTCGGCATCGCGGATATGGAGAACGGCAGACTCGAATACCTCCGCGCAGGGCACGAGCAGCCCTTCCTGAAGCGCGGGAACGCCGTCACGCGCTTTTCCGAAGAAGCCAATTTCATCATCGGCGCGTTCGACGAAACGACTTATGAAAGCGAATCCGAAAGCCTCGCCGAAGGAGATCAGCTGCTGTTCTTCACGGACGGGCTGAACGAAGGGATCGACAAAAACGAGGAAGCGTTCGGCTACGACCGCATCCGGGCAGTCATGGAAGGGCCGTCGGACAGGCTTCCGGAAAAGCTGTATGCGGCCCTGGAAGCGTTTACCGACGGCGAAGACCAGTTCGACGACGTCACGATGCTCTGTCTGACCGTAAAACGGGAACTGCACTTCACATTCAACAGGCAGTCCTATGACGACATCCCTCCGGTCCTGGACAAGGTCACGGAAGTCCTCTCGGACCGGGACGAAGACTGCGTCAGGCGTCTCGGCGTCATCCTGGACGAACTGCTCAACAACTGCATTTCCTACGCGTTCGACGGAAATCCCGACCCGCACGCGGAACTGATCGTCCGTGCGGACGAGGAAACGGCTTTCATCCGGCTGACGGACAACGGAATTCCGTTCAATCCTCTGGAATATGAAAACGACCCGCCTGCAGAAGTCGGCGGCGCCGGAATCGGGATCGTCCGGACACTGGCGGAAAAAACGGATTACAGACGCAAAAACAATGAAAACGTTTTGGAGATCCGTGCATCGCTGAACGGCAGCGGACCGGAAGCGGCCCTCGTCTAGACCGGCGCGCGGCGATCCAAAAAACGAAATACATGCAAACGGAGTATTAGAAATGGCGACCAGGGAACAATTCGAGAAAATCTGCACTTTCAGTGATAACTACTACGCACCCAACACATTCCTCGTGAGGGAAAACCCCACCGGCGTCTATATCCTCTTCGAATACCAGTCTTCCTGGTACACCGGAGAAACGCTTACATATTTCCGTCAGGACGGAAACACCGCCGGCGAAAACAATATGATACTGCGCCTGAAGCCGCTGTGCTCCCGCATGGAAGCCGGCCGTTATCCCAGATTCAGCAAAACCATGATCCGGACCGTCGAGAGCATCCTTGCCTCGGGCGGAAGCAAGCCTTTTCTGGAACGGCTTTCCAGGGAAGCGTTTGCATATATCGAGGGACTGCGAAATGAGGGTTTTCAGGAAGCATTCGACCGCAAAGGCTTCATCGCGAAGTACGCGCTTCCTCAGAAGAGCGGGAGCAGTCTGATCGAGCTGTCCGCAAAACTCAAAAAAGAAGAACGGCTCGAATTTCTCGGATCCATGATGGCCGAAGGACTGATCGTGGAAGCGGATTTCCATAATCTGAGCGAAAGAAGGGCCCGGGAGACGGTCAACGTCCTGATCGAGGAAGTGATTTCCTGTACGCCGAACGGCGTCATCCGCGACGTGCTGCTCCCGTTCCTCGGGAGTTACTGCTATAACGGGTACCCGCGCTCGACGGCCGCCCTGCTTCTGGACAAATACAACGGCATCGGACTTCCGTACGAGCAGGTCGTCACGCATTTCGCCGCGACGGGAGAAGATGACAAGCTGTGCGGCTATCTGACGTTTTCGATCGGCAACGCGGAGCAGACGACTCAAAAATACAGGTATCCGTATGACGTTCTCATCGGTTTGTTCGTTTCGCACGGCAGACGGGATCTGGCGGAAAGGTTCGCAAAGAACCTCATCACCGTGACGGAAAACTCCGGAGCATACAATTATTGCGCCGCTTTCCTGGGAAAAGAAGCGGTCGACGAACTGATTTCCGGCGGAATGTTCCGGGCGCTTCATCCGACGTTTCACGGCGACAGGGAGATCACGCTTCCGGAAGCCGCGAACAAGCAAACGTCTGACGGGATCTCATACAGCGACTTCCGCGGCCTTCGCGGCATGGGAAGCCCCGAATGGTGGTATGATTTCCCGACAATGGCCGGTCTGGCGGAAAAAAACAAATCGTCCTGCATGAAGGCTCTCCGGGACTATATGAAAGAGAATGCATATAATACCGCTCGCATGGACGGTCCGGATCAGGATCTTCTGGACATGGATCCGTATCGTCGGATCGAAGCCTACACGACCGCTCTTGCCAGAATGAACGACGGATATGTGCTCAGATACTTCGCGGAGGAGTGGTTCGGCAACACAACCAGGCATCCGGAACTGTTCGCCATCCGGCTGAACAACGCCGCATTGCTGAACAAGAAGATCACGTTTGCCGAACCGTACGGAACAGACGGCACGGCTCCGGCAAAAAAGGAGCGGCCGGCCGCTCCCGCAGGCAAACCAGCACCGGCCGGCGCTGCCGATCCCGAACCGGTCAAACGGAAACGCGGAAGGCCGCCGAAAAAGCCCGTTTGAAAAGGAGGGCGGAAACATGTTTGCGAAAAGCATCAGAGAACTCGATCTGCGCGAGGTCGAACGCATCAATGAAACCTTCTGCAAACCCACGATCGACGAACTGAAAAGAGGCGGCTACCGGATCTATACCGATTTCGACGTTTCGAAAAACGCCCTCGTCTACGGAGCGGTCGCAATGGATTTCAATACGGTCGCCCGGAACGGCGCGATGACGAAACTGTTTTTCAGCGTGGATTCGACCGGAAAACTCCTGTCGGACCTGCGGCCGCAGTCCGCGGCGCTGATCGCCTTCATCCGGGAATTCGAAGACGGGAAATCGGATGAGGAACTGGCCGGGCTGTACGGACAGAACTACACGAAAATCACGGAGACCGCCGGCCTGAGTCCGGAAGAGGCCCAGACAAAGCTGGAACAGAGAGAGGACTTCCGCGCGTTTCTGAACAAACTCGACAAGGAACCCGCGCCTTCCGCACAGGTGACCGACAGCAGGCTGAACGTCCTGATCGGTCTGAGCCTTGAAAACAAAACCGACGCCCGGGTCTCCGTGACCGTGATTTCGCAGAAGAAAGAATCGCCGGTCAAAGACCTTTACAAATTTCTGAGCGGATTTTCGACCCGCGAGTCCTATCCGCTCTCCGCGAAGGAATCAGTTGTCCTGGAAGGGAGCAGTTTCGCGTCTCCTTACAATGCCGCGCTCCCCGTCCTTGCGTCCACCGCGCAATTCTACAAAAAGGCAAAAACGACGGACGTCGCGATCTCCTACGACCGTCTTCTGACTTTCCTCGACATCATCAAAGAGGAAAGAGTGGAGATCAACGGGAAAAGAACCAAAATCAAAATCAAGGAGGACGTCTCCATCAGCGTCGGCGAAGACGGCGTTCCGTCTTTCACGCCTCCGTTCCAATCGGCCGACAAAGCCACCAAAGTCGGGAAGGAAGGCGTTTATCTGTTCGATCCGAAAAACGGGGTCATCGAATTCCATGCCTTCCAGTCAAACGCCTCCGCTGCCACCTATCAGTATTTCCGCCAGAGAGGTCTGCAGAACTTCAGATACATCAGCGATCTCTTTTCCAAAGAACTGCTCCCGAAAATCGCGCACAGCGTTCAACTGAAAGGAAGGAAGAGCGAACGCGCATTCGCCATCTCCCTGTATCTTTCCTATGACGATCAGGAGCGGCTGTCATTCAAAACGGAATACCTGGAAAACGGAGAACCGGTGAAAAGAGACGGCATCGGCTCCGAATACGGAAAAAGCATCGCCGGCGCCTATCTGACCGTTCTGGAATCCCTGTCCGGGCTTGAAAACGGTGCGCTGACGGGCGAGAGGGCATACGCGTTTCTGAAGCGCGACCTGAGTCCGCTGCAGGGACTTTGTGACCTGTTCTGCGACGAACGTCTGAAGCCGGGACATGTGAAATCCTTTACCGGCCTGCGCGTCAGCGCGGACCGTTCCGGCGGCTATCTCGACCTGACGCTTGATCACGACAAATACACGCAGGAAGAACTTTCACAGATCCTGCTCGCATACGAAAAGAAGAAGAAATACTATCTTCTCAAGGACAGTACCATCCTGCTCGACGGCGAGGAACTCTCGGAAGCCGGGTCGATTTTCCGGAACGGTTGCGTCCATCTGGAAAAAGCGCCGGTCTTCCACCTGTTCTCGCTGGACGGAAGCAAATTGAAGGTCCGCAAAACGGACAGTGCGAAGAAGGTCCTGTCCTCGGTGAAGGATTTCAAAGCGAGAGAATACTCCGTCAGTCCTCATTTCAGGGGCGATCTGAAGCCGTATCAGGCGGACGGCGTAAAATATTTGAAGACCATTTCGGAAAACGGTCTCGGAGCGATCCTCGCCGACGAGATGGGTCTTGGAAAAACGGTCGAGACCATCGCGTATTTCGCGGACGATCCGGACGGCCTGCATATGGTCATCTGCCCGAAAGCGGTCGTATACAACTGGGAAAGCGAGATCAGGAGATTCTCGGACCTGAAGCCTGTCGTCGTCGACGGACAGCGGGACAGCAGGCAGGGGCTTCTCGAATCGGTCCGGGAGACCCAGCAGAACGGGCTGAAGGGAAAAGGCAGAAAGAAAAAGGATGCGTACGCATCCGGAGGAATGATCCTGCTGACAAGCTACGACACCTTCCGCAGGGACGCGTCCCTGTATGAAGGGATCCGGTTCCGGAATGTCTTTCTCGACGAAGCCCAGTCGGTCAAAAACGCGTTTTCACAGCGTCACCAGGCGCTCTCTTCCCTGAACGCCGAGCACAGATTCGCTTTGACGGGCACTCCGCTCGAAAACTCGCAGATGGACCTCTGGTCGATCTTCGATTATCTGATGCCCGGTTACCTTCGCTCGATGCGCGAATTCGAATCAGGAATCGGGGAATCGGAGTCCACGCGGCGGATCGCCGGGCTGGTCAAGCCGTTCATCCTGAGACGTCTCAAAAAAGACGTCATCGAGGATCTGCCGGATCTGACCGAGTCCAACATCGTCATCGCAATGGACGACAGCCAGCGCGCGCTGTATCTGTCGACCCTGGAAAACATCCGGCGCAGCGTCGCTACGGACAGCCGGATCACGATTCTGGCAGGTCTGACCAGACTGCGGCAGCTTTGCGTCGATCCCGGCGTCGTCTTTGAAAACTACGAGAACATCACGCCGAAACTGCTGTACGGAAAAGACCTGATCGCGGAAAGCAACGCGAACGGTCACAAGGTCATTGTCTTCTCCAGTTTCAAATCGGTTCTCGTCCGTTACGCGGAACTGCTCCGGGAAGAGGACATCTCCTGCGGAATGATCACCGGAGATACGTCCGCGAAAGAACGGCTCTCGCTTGCGGAAGAATTCAATACCGGCGTTTCCCTTCAGGTCATGCTCGTTTCCCTGAAAGCGGGCGGCGTCGGGCTGAATCTGACCGGAGCGGACACCGTCCTGCTCCTGGACCCGTGGTGGAACCCGTCCGCGGAAGCGCAGGCAAGCGGACGTGCGCACCGGATCGGCCAGAAGAACAATGTGACGGTTTACCGTCTGATCGCGAAGGATTCCATCGAAGAAAAAGTCCAGACGCTTCAGCAGATGAAAAAAGAGCTCTTCGATGCGATCGTCGAGGGCACAGGCGGCGCGAACAAGCTGACCGACGAAGACATCGCATACCTGATGAGCTGACCCGCAAACGGCCGCGGACATTCCGCCACCGGTCCGGAAGGGGTCGGCCTCGAAAGGAAACATCGAAAAAATCGCCTCCCGCGAATGCGTTCGCGGGAGGCTGTTTTCAATCTTTGTCTGCGGCCTCAGTCGCGTCTGCGATTGATGCCCGCCGTTTCGTAGTATTTCTTCTTGTTCCGGTACATCATCTCGTCCGCGGACTTGAAGGCCGAATCGAAATCCGCGTTCGTGCACTTGCAGTAGCCCCAGGAGATTGACAGCTGCGTATGATGCGGATTCTGCCAGAGCGACGTCAGATAGTCCAGGCGGTTCAGGCTGTGGATCAAATCTTCGCCGGTCCCCGGGAAAAGGACGCAGAACTCGTCCCCGCCGGTCCTGTAAAGCATCGCGCCGTCGTCGTCTTCGCGGATATGGTCCCTGAAAGCGTCCCTCAGGCATTCGGCGGCGCCGATGAGCAGTTCGTCTCCGGCAATATGTCCGAGCGTGTCGTTGACCGTTTTCAGACCGTTCAGATCGGCCATCACGACATAGATGTCCTTCTGTTCGCCTGCCGCGAACCTGCCCACGCACTCGAAATACGCGCGGCGGTTGCCCAATAGCGTCAGCGGATCGGTGCCTGCGCTTTTCCGCTCGTGTTCCGCCGCGATTGCGACGCTCTTCGCGAACACCTCGCGTTCGAACCGCGCGCGGTTGATGATGTGCCCCATCATCTGCCCGAGCGTCGAGAAAATGGTCAGGTTGAGCAGCCCCCATACGTAGATCTCCGGCGTTACGAACGGCTTGGCGGCGATCGCAAACGCCAGGAGATTCGACACCAGCAGTGCGAACGACGTGACCGGACGCTCGACAAGCATGACCGGAATGATCACGCCCATGACGAACATGGTGATGGCCTTGTCGTCCGGCTGGCAGATCTGAATGCCGACAGACGCGCCCAGGAGCGAGATCTGCAGGAGCGCCATCGAAAAGTACAGGTATCCCCGCTTCAGCTTTTTCGAGAAAGCCGCCAGCCAGAGGGATATGAGCGCGCAGAGCAGACCTGCGAGATATACGTACCGGCACTGAAGGTACGCCTGCTGGAAAAACGTCATGACGCTGCAGTAGGTCCAGAAGGCGATCGCGAAGACCGACCATATGATCACGGACTTGCGGTTGGTCCCGGCGACCTGGTCGCGCACTTCGTTGAACTCTTTCGGGTCAAGCCCGCAAAAGAGCATTTCGTTCCTGATTTTCGTCAACAGCAATCTCATGACCCACCACCAATGATCGGTTTTTTTCGGACGATGACGCCGGTTTGCGCTTTCGATGCGAAATCATTCTACCATATATGAATATGACATGCAAGTGCATTATGGATTTTTCTCAAAAAACAGAGCGGATGGCAAATTAGCAGCGAAAACCCGCGCTTTCCGGAAACATCTCCGGCGGCGCGGGTCTTTTTCAAAATGCAAAACAAACGGAATGCGGTCAGGACTGCATTTTCCTCATGGTGAACAGCGCGGACGGGCCGATGTACTTTTCTTTTCCCGCGAGCGCCGTGGGAACGATCCTGCGCTCGTCGAAAGACGGCGCGTACGATCTGCAGGACCGGATGACTTCCTCCCGTAGCTGCGGATCGTTCGCCAGACTCCCGAACAGGACGATGCGGTCCGGCGCCAGAAGAGTCCCGGCGTTCACGACGCTGCGTGCGAACGTATCGACCGCCGCCTTCCTGTTTCCGTGTTTCTCCGCGCGTTCGAGCGCTTTCGCGGAGGCGACGGTCTCCAGGCATCCTCTCCTTCCGCAGACGCAAAGTTCGCCGGACGGGTCCACGATCATATGTCCCAATTCGGCGGACTTGCCGTGGCGCCCGCGGTAGACGTGTCCGTCGATCACGACGGAACTGCCCACGCCGGGGCCCCATTTGATCAGCAGCAGATGATCGTGCGCCCGTCCGATGCCGAACAGCATTTCCGCGATGGCGTAGGCGTCGACGTTGTTCTCAAGAAGGACGGGCAAATGAAGATACGATCCGAGGATCTTCCGCACGTCCACGGGAGATGTCCAGATCCCGTAAGCATGGCTGGAAATGCCGTTTTCCCGGTCGACGATGCCCGTGACCGTGAAAGACAGGTTTTCGATATATTTCCTTTTTTCCTCCGGCATTCGGGCGGACAATTCCAGACAGCAGTCGCCCAGAACATGCAGAAAGTCTTCCGGCGGACAGTCCCGGGAGGTCGGGATCGCACGGAGCAGCGGCTCTCCTCCGGCGTCTTTGACGAGATGTCCCGTCAGGTCGCAGACCGCGACGGTGGTCGCGTCCGGCTCCGCGTTGATCGTAAATGTCAGGAAGCGGTCCGCCTGGATGGCGAGCGGAACTTCCCTCCGGCCGCGTCCTCCGGACGTCCTGGACACGGTCCCGGCTTCCCGGAGGATGCCTTCCGTGATCAGCGACGTCGTGATCTGCGTCACGCTCGCGGGCGTGAGTCCGGTGGCGGCGGCGATCTCCTTCCGCGAAGACGGTCCCGCGCGGTTGATGTATTTCAGGATCAGAGACCGGTTCTGCGGTCTCACCTGTTCCACGTTCATGCAAGCGTTCCCGGGTTCCCGCGTCATTTTCTGCGGGAGGCGCCGGCCTCCTTTCCGCGATCGTTTGAAAGCAAAGTTTTCAGAAACGGACGACTTCCAGATGGAGCATGCGTCCGAGCGCTTCCAGGCTGTCCGCCTCGTCTCCGTACAGGACCGCGAAATGCGGTTCCCATCCCTCCTCGACGGTCCGGTGCACGATCTCCTCCGCGCTTCTGTCCGTTTTCACCGTGAGGGACGTGCCGTAAAACTGCTTCGGCTTGTCCATGGCTTCGCCGGTCGCCAGGAACAGACGGAAGGACCCGTCCGGCGCGACGCCGACGCGGAAGATGGTGACGCGCGGCGCTTTCCGGCATCCGAATTCCAGCGTCGGCCCGATGTGACGGTTGCAGTGCTCCCCGATGACCGCGCCGGTATCTTCGCGCGCGAGGGAGCAGGCCGCCATGCCGCAGTGCCAGAAGGTGACGGAATTCTCTTCCTCGTTCAGGGACACGGGGTCCCCGAAAAAGGCGGGCTGTCCGGTCAGGCGCTGTCCCATGTACATGGACAAAGCGCCGTACGCGTCCGCTTCGCAACTGGAAGCGACGCCCAGGTCGTTCAGGATGCCGAGCACCGTGCAGACCGGGGTGCCGAAGGACGTGAAGAAATCCGGCCAGCAGCGGGAGCAAAGCGCGCCGATCCCGTTCTCACGCACGTAATCCGCGTAGGCTTTGTAAAGTCTGGCGAAATCCAGACGGTTCTTTTCGGGAACGCACTCCAGTCCGACCGTCCGCTTTCCCGCGTCTTCCAGGTACGGCAAACATTCCTCTTCCGTGTAGCCTTTCGCCTTTTCGATGAGTTCCCGCGCCTCGATGGAGACCAGACGCACGCCGAAATACTTCAGCATGTCCTCGTCCATCGCGCGTCCGAACCCGAACCCCTGCGGCGTGTGTCCGACGGCGGCCAGCCTCATCGATCGGAGGGCCGTCCGGAGTTCCGCGGCCTTGATCACCGCGGTCAAACGCTTTTCGACTTTTTCCTCCGTCGGGCCGCCGAACACGTATTCCACGGGTCCTTCCCGGAACTTGCGGATGGTATGAGCGGCGGAATATGCGCCGGTCAGGGAATTGAGGCGCAGCCGCCCCCCGTCGATGACCGGTTCCCGCAGCGTCCAGAGGACGATCGGGACATCCGGGAAGCGGTGCAGGACCTCCGACGCGTACGCGGCGTTCGCGAAGGTCGCGTTCTGCAGGACGATGAGGTCCGGATCCAGCGTGTCCATAAACGCGGTCAGCGCGGGAACGGACAGCAGAAGATCCTCGGGGACAAGCGTATCCGCGCAGAGTTTTCTCAGCAGCGCGGAAGATTTTTCGAATTCGGCTCTCGCGCTTTCGAGGTGAAAGGTCGGCACGCCGATCGGAAGATATGCGACTTGAAAGGTTTTCAAAATGATTTCCTCCATCAATTATTTAAAAAACAGACTGACGCCGGACAGGATCAGCAGGATATAGGTCACGACCATGAAGACCCGCTGGTTCATCCGCCGGCACAGGAAGCTCCCGATCAGCATGGCCAAAAACAGCACCGGAAGCGCGATCAGCTGGAGCTTCAGCAGTTCGAGACTCCATTCGCCCGCGACGATCTGCTCGATCAGCAGAATGCCGTTCAGGAAGATCCAGGACGTGGACAGCGTGGCCCGGAAGGATTCCTTTTCGGGCAGCCGGCCGGTCAGATAGATGATCAGGAACGGGCCGCCGCAGACGAACATTCCGTGCACGAGCCCCGCGAGAACGAGCGAGCCCCATCGTACCGCCGGCGGCAGACGGACGGTCTTCCAGCCTTTTTTCTCCGCCAGAAGATCGTAGATCCCCTTCGCGGACAGCAGCAGGATGATGACGCCGAAGATCACGAAAAGCACCCGCTCGCTGCCGGACAGTAGCCGGCGGAGGAACGCGCCTCCGAGCATCGTCGGGATCATCACGGCCAGAACGGCAACCAGTTCCTTCCAGACGACGTATTTATGCTTCTCGACGAACACGTAGATCCCCGCAGCGAATCCGAGCCCGTTGAGCACGGGCGCCGCGGTCGACGTGCCCACGAGGCGCATCGACAGAGGCATCGCCAGAAGGGTCCCGGCGAACCCGGTCACGCCCTGCATGATGTGGGACAGGAAGATGACGACGTAAAAGAGAACGGTTTCCATCAAATGTTCAGTCCTTTGTTGACGCCGGTAACGCCGGCATGCGCGCCCTGACGGATCAGCACTTCCCTTTCGGGATGCGCGATGACCCATTTGTGCTTCTGCAGCAGCAGACGCGCTTCCGCGTTCCCTTCGGCGAACGCCTTTCCGGACGCCTGCTTTTCAGCTTCCGTCAGAGGCGTGTTCGTTCCGCGCGGAAGGATCACGATCGCTTTGAATCCGCTTTCTTCCGTACGCAAAGGAGACAGGTGCAGGGTCGTTCCGAACAGTTCGAGGACGGTCCCGCGCGGCACGAAAAAGACTTCCGCATTGGAAACGTCATACGTCAGGTCGTCCTTGATCTCCCAACTGTGTCCCAGCGCGAGACAGAAGTCCGTCACCGCGATGTTGACTTCCGGAACCTTGTGGTATTCGAACCCGTTGAACGTGGAATTCCGGCCGTTGCAGTATCCGGCCTGGACGGGAAGCCCGCCGAAGACCGCGCTGCGAATGACGTCCGTTTCCGGAATGGATTCGAAGTCCGGGTTGGATGGCACATAGACGTTGCCCGCGTCTGGGATCGGCGTCGAAGACTCCGAAGTCCGGATCAGCCCGTCGACCGTGATCCCTTTCCAGACGCGCCCGTAAGTCCGGAATCCCTCTTCCGCGATGCTGTGGACGCGGAAGTCGTTCCGGGCGTTCAGTTCCTCAATTCTTCCCACTGCGCACCACCTTGACCGTCGC
>CACZRJ010000054.1 GCA_902783535.1 uncultured Ruminococcus sp.
ATATGCCATGGACGCAGGCGTCGGGTGCTTCGTCGTCGACAATCTTGAAGAACTGTTCGCAGTAAACAGAGAGGCGTCTCTGCGTGGGATGAGGCAAAAAATCCTGATCCGTGTCACACCGGGGATCGACCCCCATACTTATGAAGCTGTCAATACGGGAACATCCGAGTGCAAATTCGGCTTTTCTCTTGAAACGGGGCTGGCGGACGAGGCAGTCCGGAACGCTGCGTCTGCTCCGAATACCGACCTTGCGGGGCTGCACTGTCACATCGGTTCGATGGTATTTGAGGAGGACGTTTTCGAACGCACCGCAGAATTGATGATCGCCTTTGCGAAAAGATGCGAGGAAAAATACGGTGTGAAAACGCGTGAGCTGGATCTTGGAGGAGGAATCGGGACGAGATATACGGAAGCCGACGGTCACGTGTCTGTTCCGGAAAAAATCGCTTCGATCGGGCGCGCGCTGAAGAATGCTTGCCGGAAGTACGGGATTTCCGAGCCGAAATGTTTTCTGGAACCCGGCCGGAGCATCGTTGCAGATGCCGGGATGACGGTTTATACCGTCGGCTCGGTGAAACGGATTCCGGGATACAGAACATATGTGGCTGTCGACGGCGGAATGACTGACAACCCCCGGTATGCCCTTTACGGATCGCGGTATACCTGTCTTGCGCCGGAAAAAATGTCTGAGCCGGCGGAAATGTTCTGCACACTCGCGGGCAAATGCTGTGAAAGCGGCGACATCATCTGTCAGGATATATTCCTCCCGGAATCAATCAGGAGGGGAGATTATGTTGCCGTATGTACGACCGGGGCATACAATTATTCGATGGCCTCCAATTACAACAGATTCGGCCGTCCCCCTGTCGTGATGCTTGACGGCGGACGCGCTGACGTTGTTGTTCGGAGGGAATCACTGGAAGATCTCATCCGGCTGGATATTGCGGAATAGCAGTCGGCCGGGATATTTCGGTACGTTCGAAAAAACAAAACAATCACTAACATTTATAGGAAGAGTTTTTCCGAGGAAAGGAGGCGGGCACGCATGCGCGACTACAGACAGATGAAAGAAATCCAGGAATTGCGCAAAAAGCAGGAAGAAGAAGAGAAAAGCAAGGCGCAGGACGGGATTATTGAAGATGCGGATTTAAAAAAAAGCGGAGAGGGCTCGGAAGCGGGCCGCTATTCGCACCGCGGTCCCGGATTCCGCGGCTGGGTGGCTTACGTATGGGAATATTATAAATGGCCGATCCTGATCTTCGGCATCATTCTTGTGGGCGTCATTGTTGGGATGCGACAGATGCTGTCCGGCGCGAATCCCGATCTCTCCGTAACATACGTCGGTCCGTTCTATCTGTCCGCTGAAAATAAAAATGAACTGTTCGACGATTTTGCGCGGCTCTCCGGAGATGGCGGGGGAGATTTCAACCAAGACGGGGAATTCAAATGCTCGCTTCTGGACCTGACGATCACATATGTCCGGGACGCCGATAAAAACGTTTACACCTACGACGAGCAGAACGGCGCATATACCCGCTTCCAGACGGAACTCCGCGCCGGGGATACTCTGCTGTATTTTCTGGACAAAAGGTATTACGCCGCGGCGAAAAGCGAAGGCGTTCTTCAGAAACTTGAAGACGTTCTGGACGACGCCTCGGCCAGCTTCGACGGATATGGCATCTATCTCGGAGACCTTCCCTGTTATTCCATGACCGGCTTTTCGCGGATGCCGGCCGGGACGGTCGTATGCCTTCGCCAGTCCCCGTCCGAAGATGGCATTCGCTACGGAAGAACGGTTGAGAGCTGGAAAGCGCATGTTTCCGTTCTGAACGGAATGACAAAGCGGAAGGACGCGCCGGCGGTCGAGGCAGGAGCGGATGTCGATCTGCTTTACGTAGCGCCGGAGCCTGCTTTTCGTTCGTATGAGGAAGGCGTTCAAAAGGCTGCGTCGACCGCCGTCCCGGATATGAACGGAGACGGAAAGAGGATCCTCTCCATGCGTCATATCGATATTTCCGGGGCGGAAAGCGATCCGGTCAGACGCATTCGGGAAAAAGAAGCGAGAACGGAGCTGGTGACAGGGAAGTCGTTCATCTGGCTGCTTGATGAAACGACATTCAGGTATGCCATGGACCGAGGTCTGCTTTCTCCGCTTCCTGCCGAACTGAAGTCGCATAAGGCGGCGACGGAAGGATTCGGCCTGCTTCTTTCCGAACTTCCACTGGCGGAGGCGAGCGGATTCTCTGATCTGAGGCCGGATTCCATTCTGTGCCTGCGCAGAAGTCCTTCTTCGGAGACGGAGTCCTACGGCCGGTCCGGCGAGGAGTATGATGCCGCCGCAGTCTGCTTTGTGAATTTGGCGAAGCTTCGTCCTGTCGCGGGTGACGTGGAAAAATAACACTTGCTTTTCCCGAGAAGCTGTGATAAAATAACAAATTGAGAATTTTTCGGCATGACAATGCTCGGAATCTTCATACCAACGCTTTATTCTGAGATCCTGGAGGAGCTTACAATGGCATCCACTTTTCGCAAAAAACAAAAGGCTCGTTTGATCGTCGCAATCGTGTTGTGCGTCCTGGCGGTCGCGGCCATCGCAACCGTTCTGATTCTTCATTTCTCGCACAAAAACTCAATCTACGGCCGCTTTGCCGACAAAGGGCTGGCCGATGCGATGAAAAGCGCATACGGGTATTCTTCTCATTATGACATCAAGCAGGAGGACCTCGACGCCGTCGAAGGACTCGTCTATTTTGTCCAGATCGGCATGGATACGTCCGGCGGTTCCGGAAGCGCTTCATCCTACGCATATCCCGTCGTGATGCTTTGCGACAAAACATATACGGATCTGCTGATCGAGCAGAGCGATCCTGCGTATGAGGCGCCGGAAACGACGGAGGACAACAGTTCTCACGTGAAGGTATGCAATTACGCGATCACCGATCCGGCCGACCTGAATATGTTCAAGAATCTTCGCGTGCTGCGTGCGATGGACTCCGCAGAGCTTGCGCAGATGATGCAGAACTCGTACACGACCCAGATTTACAGCTACTACGGGATGGCCGAAGCCATTTCGTTCAGCGACGTCGTCAACGCCACGCAGCTGAAGAAACTGACCAGTCTGGATCAGATTTCCGCTCTTACGAACCTGGAGCAGCTTTCTCTCTGCTATACAGGCATCACCAGCCTGAAAGGCATCGACCGTTTCCCGAAACTGAACAAGCTCGACATGACCAATACGGGTCTGACGGATCTGACGGGTCTTGCCGGAGAAAAGGAACTGACATACCTGTCCCTGAACTCTGTCAACGTCACGCCCGCGACAACTCCCGCGGAAGACGGTTCTTCCGAAGATGATGCCTCCGAAGACGCGGCGTCCGACGGCGAAACCTCCGAAACCGAAACCTCCGGCACGGAAGAAGAGGAAACGAAGAAAACCTTCAACACGACCGGACTGAATGTTGACTCGCTGAAAGAAATCGCCGGGTTGACCAAACTTCGCTATCTGGACCTGTCCAACAACAATGTCAGCGACCTCGCCAACCTTTCCGGATTGACGAATCTCGAGTATCTGTATCTCGGCTCCAACCCTCTGACGACGCTGAAGGGCGTCGAAAAGATGACGAAGCTTCAAACGGTCTACGCTTCCGGATGCAACCTCACGGATATCTCGTCTCTTGCCGATGCGACCGAACTGAAAACGGTCGATGTCGAAGGAAACAAGCTGTCCTCGCTCAACGGACTCGAAAAAGCGGTCAAAGTGACGACGCTTCATGCGGAAGAGAACGAATTGACGGACGCTTCCGCGATCTCCGGAATGACGGAGATGGAATCGGTCGACCTTTCCGGCAACAAACTGAAAAACATTCCCGATCTTTCCAAGTGGACGAAGGTCACTTCGCTGGATCTGTCCGAAAACGAACTGGAAGACGCATCCGGCCTGAAGAATATGAACCCGACGGGCTATGAGGTCAAAGAAGATGAAACGATCACCGTTTCGGTCAATCTGAGCAAGAATGCCCTGAAGTCCCTGACCATGTTTGCCGCCGCGATGACCAGTCTCGATGTTTCTGAAAACGACCTGACCGAAATGGATCTGACCGGATGCAGCGCGCTCGCTACGCTGACCGCTTCAGACAACGAAGGGCTGAAGACCATTCAGGGACTGCAGACGCTGAGCGGGCTGACGACGCTGAATGCGGACAAGTGCGGCATCGAAACGCTTCCCTCCGTGTCTTCGCTGAGCAAACTGACGACTGTCACGCTGAATTCCAGCAAACTGGAGGATCTGTCCGCGCTGAAGGACAATACTTCCATCACGACGCTGAATATGAAAGATGCTGAAGCGCTGAAGGACATCTCCGCTCTTCACACGCTGACCGCACTGACGACTGCGGACTTTACCGGATGCAAAGGCCTGAACGACGAATCCGTCAAGGCGGCGTTCGGCACGAAGGACAGCCTCGTTTTCGAGGAGACGTCCAAACTGAAACTCACGCTGTCCGGATGCTCCGGAATCACCGATTTCTCGATCTTTGATTCCTATGGAAGCATGGATGTGAAGTACGACAAGGCGGACTGAATTCCGAAACCAATTTGATCGAAAACGGCAGCGCCGTCTCCCACGACCTTGAGAAACGGGAAACGGCGCTGTTCTCAGAAACTCGAACTGATTAATAGGAGGTAATGACATGCCGGATATGCTTGTAAGACTGTATCGGCTTCCCGACGCATCGTCCCTTTACAAAAAACTGGGCGAGAAACACATCCGCATTCTGCGTCCCATGACGCCGAACCGCGACAAAGTCAGCGGATGGGTCAATGAACATTTCGGAATCGGATGGGCCAACGAGATTGAAGCGGGGTTCACGCGGCATCCCGTTTCGTGTTTCATTGCCTATGACACCGAAAACAAGGAAATCCTCGGCTTTGCCGGATATGACTGTACCACCAAGGGGTTCTTCGGACCGACCGGTGTTGATGAAAACAGACGCGGCGAGGGCATCGGAGGCGCACTTCTTCTGCGCTGTCTTGAAGCGATGCGGGACGAAGGATACGGGTATGCGATCATCGGCAGCGCCGGCCCTGTGGACTATTACAGGAAGGTCTGCGGCGCCGAGGTCATTGAAGACAGCGTTCCGGGGATTTACGAAAACCTGATTTGAATACGGAGATAGCTATGGAAATCAAATTGCGCGCCGGGATTCTCGGCGCAACCGGTATGGTCGGACAGCGGCTTGTAACGCTGCTTTCCAGACATCCGTATTTCGAAATATCTCTGCTTGCCGCAAGCGCTTCGTCGGCAGGCTTAACTTACGAGCAGGCTGTTCGCGGCCGCTGGAAGCTGGCGGAACCGATGCCCGAGTCCGTTCGTCACATGACTGTTTTTGACGCATTGAGGATCGAAGATGTAAAACCGCATGTGGATTTTGTCTTCTGCGCAATCAGCCTTTCCAAGGAGGAAACGGCGAAGCTGGAAGAGGCTTACGCGAAAGCCGAAATTCCCGTTGTGTCCAATAATTCCGCTCACCGGTGGACGCCGGACGTCCCGATGCTGATCCCGGAGATCAATTCCTCTCATATTTCAGTGATTCCGTCGCAAATGAAGCGGCTTGGAACAAAAAAGGATTCATTGCCGTCAAGCCAAACTGCTCGATCCAAAGCTTCGTACCTGCATTGACGCCGCTGATGAAATTCGGGATCCGCGACGTCACCGTGACAACTCTTCAGGCGATTTCCGGTGCCGGAAAGACGTTTGAGAGCTTTCCGGAGATCATTGACAACGTGATCCCGCTGATTCCCGGAGAAGAAGACAAGACGGAAAAAGAGCCTCTGCGCATATGGGGCCGGGTACAAAACGGCGTGATCATTCCTGCGGAAGGCATCCGGATCTCTTCCACCTGCATCCGCGTGCCGGTTTCCGACGGGCATATGGCATCCGTATCCGTCGGCTTCGACAGCAGGCCGGGCAGGGAAGAGATCCTTCAGGCGTGGGCGGAATACAAGGGAGATCTGACCCGCTATCAGCCTTCTCTTCCGTCCGCTCCCGATGTGTTTGTGACCTACACGGATCAGCCGGACCGTCCGCAGACCGGTCTTGACCGCGACGCATGCTCCGGCATGGGGATCACCGTGGGCAGACTTCGCGAAGATCCCGTTCTGGATTACAAATTCGTCTGCCTGTCGCACAATACGCTGCGCGGCGCAGCGGGAGGCGGCGTTCTTTCCGCCGAACTGCTGTATCGGGAAGGATTCCTGCATTGAAAGCGGAAATGACATCGTTTGTCACATCATCCGAAGAAGAAACCGAACGCGTTGCCATGGACATCGCCGAAAAACTCCAGCCCGGCAGTGTGCTCGCGCTCTACGGAGAAATGGGCGCCGGAAAGACGGCGTTCGCGCGCGGAGTCGTCAGGGCGTTATGTCCTGAATGCCTGCCGCTCGTGCACTCGCCTACATTTGCGATCGTCAATGAATATGCCGGAAAAAATGTCACCGTTTACCATTTTGATTTCTACCGGATCGAAGGCGATGACGATCTGTATTCGACCGGATTCTATGAATACCGGGACGCCGGCGGGATTCTTTTGACGGAATGGAGCGAAAATGTCCCGGAAGCGATCCCGGAGGATGCCGTACGCGTGACGATCGAAAAAATCTCCATGACGGAAAGAAGGATTCTCATATGCTGATTCTCGGCCTTGACTCCACAGCCGTTTCGGCATCGGCAGCCGTTGCTGAGATTGATGACGGAGGACTGCGCACATACAGCGTGTTTTCCGTCAAAAACAAAATGACACACAGCGAAAACCTCCTGCCGATGGTGGATGATGTTCTGAAGACTTACGGGGCGGACATCGGTGACATCGGGCTGATGGCCGTCAATGCCGGTCCCGGTTCCTTCACAGGCGTACGGATCGGCGTATCCACGGTCAAGGGATTGTCATTCGCCCGCGATATCCCATGCGCTCCCGTTTCAACGCTGGAATCTCTCGCAATGAATCTTCGGGGTGCGGACGGGACCGTCGCCGCCCTGATGGACGCTAGAAGAAACCAGTTCTATTACGCACTGTTCCGAAACGGCGTCCGGCTGACGGACGACCGTGCGGACGGGACTGAGACCATTGTCGGAATGCTGGAGGGCCGCGTCTGGCTTTGCGGAGACGGAGCCGCCCTGTTCCATGAAAAAGCGGGCCTTTCATCCTTTCTGCGTTCTGATGCGGATCTCCGTCTTGCGCCGTACCCGGCAAGAGATCAGAATGCATTGTCTGTCGCGCTCTGCGGATACGAAATGTGGAAGGCGGGAAAAACTGTTTCGGGAAAAGCGCTCCGGCCGGTTTATCTCCGCATGCCCCAGGCGGAAAGAGAACGCATGGAAAAACTGAGTGAGAAGCAAAAAGGAGAGTAAGGAAATGTTATTTGATTCTGTCGTCATTGGATGCGATCACGGAGGACTTGCGCTGAAAGAGGCGCTTGTCGCATACTGCCGTGAACTTGGCGTTGACGTTACGGACTGCGGGACGTTCACGCCGGATTCAGTGGATTATCCCGTCTATGCGGACAAAGTCTGCCGACTGGTTCTGGCCAAGCCGAATGCTGCAGGGATCCTCTGCTGCGGGACCGGCATCGGCATGTCGATGGCGGCGAACAAATTCATCGGAATCAGAGCGGCCGTTGTTTCGGACCCGTTTTCCGCCGAAATGACGCGTCGCCATAACAACGCGAACGTGCTCTGTCTCGGCGGACGCGTCATCTCTGCGGAGCAGGCACTCACTTTTGCCGAACTGTTTTTGAACACGCCTTTTGACGGAGGACGGCACCAGCGGCGCGTCGACATGATTTCTGAAATCGAGAAGGAACAGCGTGTGACGTCGTGACGCGCGGGTTCGCGATGGACCGACGGAAAATAAAAAAAAATTAAAAAAAGTCTTGACTTCGGACATTTGATTTGGTAGAATGACTTCACCTCTGTGTCCGAGGTCTTTTTGTTGTGGACGAAAGGCATTCGATTTCCCCTTTTGAAAGCGGCAGGAAAGCTTCGGACGATGAGGGAGGTAACAAAAAGAATTTGGAGGTGCCGAAAAAATGAGAGTTAAGATCACTTTGGTTTGCAGCGAATGCAAGCAGAGAAACTATGACACGGTCAAAAACAAAAAGAATGATCCTGACAGACTCGAAATGAAGAAGTATTGCCGCTTCTGCCGCAAACACACGCTCCACAAAGAGAGCAAGTAAGGGGGAAGTCCGAGATGTCGAATACAAGACGTTGGAAATCCCTTTGCGCGGTATTGGCAGCAGTCATTTGTCTGACCTTCTCCGTGTTCACCGTTTTCGCTGATGAAAATCCGGCGGCGGAATCTGACACGGCGGCGACCGGAACGGTCACGAGCGGCGCAGAAGTGAGCCCCGCGGCGAACAGCCAGGAGCCCGAAACTGCGACGACCGGTACCGAGGACGGTCAGGGGGAGCCGAAGGATGCGTCCGCTGCAGCATCGGCTGC
>CACZRJ010000055.1 GCA_902783535.1 uncultured Ruminococcus sp.
GAGGATCGCGAACACCAGGATGCCGGCGTCGCCGGGCTGGGTGGGATCGTCGACCGGAGGAGTGGGATCGCTCGGCTGATCTTCAGGTCTCTCCGCGAAAGCGCATCCGCCGGTCGCGCGAAGGATGTCGCGGCCTGCCGGATCGTCCCAGCTGGTCGCTTCGACGTTCTCGGTCGGGATCCAGATGCCGCCGATGTCATAGCCTTCCTTGAGCTTGAAGTTCAGCGTGATGTTGATCTCGGTGTCGCCTTTGCAGACCTGGTCTTCTTTTTCCGCGTTCAGGATCTGCACATAGACGTGCGCCTGTCCGGGGAAGTTGTTGACGTCGGAATTGTCGTCAGCGGGGTTGTAGACGGTCATGTTCTCCCACTTGTCTCCGGGAAGCGCGTCGAAGCAGTTGACGGAGTTGTCGTCGTTGATCTGGAAATTCTGCTCGAGTCTTTCGTCGTCGAAGAAGATGGGGAAGAGGATGCTGGAGATCTTGCTGTCGGCATCGAATCCCTTCAGAGTGATGACGGATTTCACGTTGCCGTTCTCATCGGTCGTCGTGTCGAAGACGATGTCGAACTTGCCGTCCGCGGCCGGGTCGCCGACTTTCGCGGCGATCTCCTGCACGTAGTTGGCGTCGCCGTCGCCCGGAGTCGGGTCGTCGTTTTTGGGTTCGACGACTCCGAGTT
Organism: uncultured Ruminococcus sp.; assembly: GCA_902783535.1. Classification (GTDB taxonomy): domain Bacteria; phylum Bacillota; class Clostridia; order Oscillospirales; family CAG-382; genus Coliplasma. The sequence goes on from CACZRJ010000055.1 coordinate 678, forward strand.
TCGCGTCTGCGACTTTCAGGACGCCGTCGGACTCGGTGTACCATTCGATCCAGGGCATGTAGGTCTGGTCGAGTTCATTTCTCGCGCCGAGCGGGATGGGCGGATAAATGACGCCGACGAAATAGCCGGAGGTCGCGCCGTTGACGAGGTTCACGAAGTAGTGGATCGTGTCGTCCCCTTCTTTCATGAACTCGTTCAGGTTGACGGACATCTCATAAACCGCCATGCCGTCTTCCGTCTCGCCGACCACGCCGACGAAGGAGGAGTTCTCGATGTTCGCGCCGGAGTTTTCGGTCGTGGACTTGTTGTACTTGGCCGCGGTGCGGGTGTCTTTATTAGCGTCCGGCCAGATGTCGTAGAAATGGGTGTACTGCTTGTATTCGGGATCGGAATGCATCCAGATGCGGAAGCTGAGACCGCTGCGGGTGGATTCGGCGCCGACGCCGGTTCCGGGAACCAGCTCGTGGTTGGCGATGACCGCGACGTACAGTTTCTCATCGTCGGTACGCATGTTGACCTTGAATTCGAACGCGTCCTTGAGTTTTTCTTCGGGCGTGTCCTGAATGCTGGCGGTGTCGTTGTCGATGGAGGCGAGAACCCATTTGTCTTCCGCCCAGCCGGTGTCGTCCAGCTTGCCGTCGACGGTGATGGTTTCTTTGACCGGTTCTTCAGACTTCGGGACGAGCTTCAGGGAACGAAGCAGGACCGTGCCGCCGCCGCACGCGAAAACGCGCATGCCGGAGAAGGTCAGGGAGTTGTCGACGACCGCCTTGCTCCATTCGACGTCCCAGTCGTAGTCTTTGCTCTTCGCGACGTCCGCGAGGCTGACTTTGACCTTGTAGTCGCCGGGATAGTAGTCGTTGCCTTTTTCTTCGATGCCGAGCGCCGGCTTCACTGCGGTGTTGCCGATGGAATAGCCGGTGTCTTTGGAACTGTTGAAGTAGAACGAGATGGCGCCGCGTGCGGAGCCTTCGCCCTGGATGGAGAAGTCGATGTCGAGATCGTAGTCGTCGACGTTGACCGTGAAGGGGGTGAAGTCGTAGTCCGCGGACGGCCATGAGTCGTCTTCCGTTTTCTGTTCGCCGGCAAAGACGATCGCGTCATCCTGATACGTGATGTTCACTTTGTTGCCGATGTGTTCGTTCAGGGACCAGACGGTGTCCTTCGGCGGAAGGAGATCGATGGCTTCGGGAGCGTCTTCGGCTGAGACGAAAACCGCGAGCAGCGCGGAGACGAGGACGAGCGCCATCAGGATTGCGATGGAACGTTTCATAAAAATGAATACCTCCGTTCGGTGATTTATCTTTTTTTCTTTTTTCGTGAATTGAGCATTTCCGGCGGAAAGCAGGGGATACTCCGCCGTTTACGGCATTATGTTAACACACTGGGTACAGGATGTCAATAGGGCAATCGTATTTGCTTGACAATAAGGGGGATTTTTTGAGAAAAAAAGGGTCAGTCTAGATTTTGGTGGGATTACGAAGTACATAATGTCAACATTTTCTTTTGCTCATTAGGCGGGCATATAGGCTTGCTTCATGCCCAAAAGACCAACAACTTGTCCATAACCTTTCAAAGAATTCCTGAATCGCACGGTTTCAAAGCCATTGGGTTCAGGATATCTTTTTTGTTTTTTGTCAAAGGTGGGTTTTATCACACCGGCGGTGAAAAATCAAGGCGTTTCCGCAACAAGGCTGGCCCGGCTTTTGCGGGCGCATTGTCCGGAAAACGCGGACGGGTCACGCGTTTTCGCCCGGCTGTCAGTCGAATCCTTCCAGATCCAGCCATTTTTCCCATATGGGATCCGCGTCTTCCAGGGAATGGAAGCACGCACGGAGGATCACGCAGTATGCCTTCGCCTTGTATATGATGTGCTCGTATTCACCGATCTCTTCAAGACCGTTTCCTTCAGGATCGAAGAGCGCTTCCATGATTCGCGCGCGGTCTTCCGTGGAGAAGGTCCTGCTGTAGGGATCGATATACCAGACGTTCGACGGAGAGGCTCCGCTCTGATACGTCGTCCACCTGGTGAGCGACTCGTAGTTCGGATAGGACTCGGCGTATGGGTGCGGAGTGATCTTTTCGAACGCCCTGATCCATTCGATCCCGGTTTCTTCGGCCGCTTTCATGATCCTGCGGTCGAACACGTGCGAGAATTCGTGCGGGATCTCCGTTTCCAGCTCCTGGCTTTCCGCGTTGAACGCGACGATGATGTGCGAGCCGCCGTCGGAGGTCACCGCGCCCGCGGAGGACAGACCGTCGCTGCTCACGCCGTAAAGCGAGGAGCAGAGGTAGCAGCGGATGCCGGAAAAGCCCCCGCCTTCCCAGGCCTCGCGCATCATTCCTTCCGGATAGGAGCGGATGATTCTGCAGAAGTCGCGCACGTTCAGATAGATGGAAAGCGGGTTCAGCAGC
>CACZRJ010000056.1 GCA_902783535.1 uncultured Ruminococcus sp.
AAACGAGCGCTCCGGGAGGCGGACCGGCAAAAGAATCATGCGGATTTGGGAAAAGGGCTTGACTTTTCCGCGCTCGTGTCCATATAATGAAGGGGTAAAACGAAATCAAAACGGAGGCATCAATGGGTCATCAGAAATCACTCGTTTCCAGGGCTCTCTGTCTGCTTGCCGCAGCCGTACTGCTGCTCGGCCTCACGCTCGTATCCTGCGGAGGACCGGAACAGCCGTCCGCCGGCGAAACTTCGGCGCAGACGTCCGAAGAAAGCAGAGAGGAAGCGCTTGTCCCGTCTCTCGGAAAAGCGGATTATTCGGGGAAATCCCTCAGGGTACTCACGACTGGAAAAAAAGGGCTCTACCCGTTCGGTTATCAGGCGTTCGGAGCGGAGGAAAACGACGAGGCAGAGCCCGTCAACGAAGCCTGCCTGTCGCGCAACGCTCTTCTGGAGCGCGAGTACGGCTTCACATTGACGACGGAATTCAGCGATGAATGGAAAGTCTTCAGCGACCGGATCGAGAACGACTACATGGCCGGAACGGTCACTTACGACATCGTCAGTTCCGGTCTGATCACCGTCGCCGGTCTTGCCGCGGAAGGATTTTTCAAAAACCTGTACAATCTTCCGGGATCTCACCTTGATCTGAAGGCAAAATGGTGGGATGTCGCCGCGAACGAAGACATGTCCATCGGAAACAGACTCTACTTTACGACAGGCGACATCCTGCAGATGGACGACGAATTCACGCGCTGCGTCTTCTACAACAAGGGCATCGTGAGAGATTACAATCTGGGAGATCTTCCGACGATGGTCTACGACGGCAAATGGACGCTTGACGAGATGTACAGGATGATGAAGGAAGTGGCGCATGAAAACGACGACGGCGTCATGGACATCTACGGAAACGACGTCTGGGGCTGCGTCAGCAATTCCTTCGAACTGTGGTCGCTTGTCCTGGGCTGCGACTGCCCGCAGGTCGAAAAGGATCAGAACGACTATCCCGTCCTGGCGATGATGAACGAAAGGAACGTCAACGCGTGGCTGAAGGCGTTCGAGATGATCACCGACAAGGAAAGGTACGCGTATACGGAAACCTATTACAGATACGACGATCCGGACGCGCATCTCGTCCGCGATCAGTTCACCGACGGCAAAGCGCTCTTCCACGTCGGCCTGATCAACAACGTCAACGCGGAATCCTTCCGTGAGGCGAACATCTATTACGGGATCCTGCCGATGCCGAAATACGACGACAATCAGCCGAACTACGCGACGCCGATCGACCCCTACCACTTTTACGTGGTCGCTATCATGAACGACTGCCAGAACATCGATTTCGTGACGTTCGCGCTCGAGGCGCTCGCCTATACGAGCAAAGAGCTTGTGACGCCGGAATACTACGAACGCACGCTGAAAAACAAGCGGTTCCTGGATGACGACGATTCGCCGAGGATCCTCGACATCATCTTCTCCAACCGTCTCGTGGACATTTCGGTCGCATTCAACTGGGACGACTGCATCCAGTACTACAACCAGACGATCTGGAACGGTTCCCCGGAACTTGCTTCGACACTGGAATCCAAAATCCCCGCGTTCAATGCGGCAATGCAGAAAACCATCGATTATTTTGCCGCGCTCGACTCCTGACGGGATGAAGCTAATAAAAAAAGAAAGGTCGCATGTTTTTATGAAGGCAATTACGAACGGAAAACTGATACTGAAAGACAGGATCCTCGAGGGAAAAGCCCTTCTGTTCACGGACGTGATCGAGGGGATCGTCGACCCCGGGCAGATCCCGGAGAACGCGGAACGGATCGACGCCGCCGGCGCGTATGTCGCTCCCGGGCTGATCGATCTGCACATTCACGGTTATCTTGGAAAAGACGTCTGCGACGGCACGGAAGAAAGCATCCGGACCATTGCGGGAGGACTTGTCGGCAACGGCGTGACCGGATTTCTGCCGACGACCATGACCGTCGACATGGCCGTGATCCGAAAGGCGCTTGAAACCTGCAGAGCCCTGAAAGAGGAAAGCAGGTCTTGGAAGGGAACGGCGATCCTCGGCGTGCATGCCGAAGGGCCGTTCATCAACCCGAAGAAAAAAGGCGCGCAGGATCCGAAATACATCCTGAAGCCGGACGCGAAGTTCGTGAAGGAATACGCGGACATCATCAAAATCATCACGCTCGCGCCTGAGATGGACGAGAACTTCGAGGCGATCAAGGAAATCCGCCGCGACACCGACGTCGTCATTTCCATGGGGCACACCGACGCCGATTACGATACCGCGATGGCTTCCACCGAGGTCGGCGTCCGCCACGCCACGCATCTGTTCAACGCGATGAGCCCTCTGGCGCACCGCGGAGCCGGCGTCGTCGGAGCGGCATTCAATTCGGCGGTCACAACGGAGCTGATCGTTGATACTTTCCATGTCAATCCCGCACTCTACGAGATCGTTTACAAGATGAAGGGCGACAAGCTCTGCTTCATTACGGACTGCCTGCCCGCCGGCGGGCTTCCGGAGGGCGAATACACGCTCGGAGGGCAGAAATTCATCTCCAAGGGGATCGAATGCCGTCTGCTGGACGGAACAATCGCGGGATCGATTCTGAAGCTGAACAAAGGCGTGTGGAACGTCTATTCCCATACGTCCATTCCGCTTTACGAGTGCGTCAACTGCGCGTCCCTGAATCCCGCAAGGGCGATCGGACTGGACAAAAAGAAAGGGTCGCTTGAAGTCGGAAAAGATGCCGACATCATTCTGACCGATTCTGAATTCAACGTGAAAAAGACAATCATCGGAGGCACTGTGCGTTATGAAGCTTAAGGTCAATGCTGTACTGGATCCCCAGTTTGAGCCGATGGCTCTGAAAGTCCGCGAAATGCGCGAGCGCACCGCGGAAAACGGGCAGGACATCGTTATCGGCGTGGAACGCGACCGCGGCGCTGTCACCACCTACAAAACCAGGATATTCCCGGACGGGACAGGCCACGACGAGGAAAATTATGCGTTCGTTGAACGGATCGTAAAGTCGATGCTCTGGGTCGCGGGAGGATTCCACATCATCATCGCGGGTTCCCCGGAAGTCGGACGCAGGATCAAGGAAGCCTATGTGGACGGCGGATACCGCGACTTCGATCTGCATTTCATGGAGACGGTTTACGAGACGACTTTCGTCGTCGACTCCGTCCCGCTGGAATGCGCGCCGAAGGACGTCAGCGCTGCTTCGCCCGTCGGACGCCATCTGGACGGATGCAGGATCGGCTTTGACGCCGGCGGGTCCGACAGAAAAGTGTCCGCCGTGGTCGACGGCGAATCCGTTTATTCCGAGGAAGTCGTCTGGCACCCGAAGGTCAATTCCGACCCGCAGTATCATTTTGACGGAATCTACGCTGCGATGAAGACAGCGGCCGAAAAGATGCCGCGCGTCGACGCGATCGGCGTTTCCTCCGCCGGCGTCTATATCAACAACAAGATCATGGTCGCCTCTCTGTTCCTGAAAGTTCCAAAGGAAGAGTTCGACAAACGCGTCAAGACGATGTATCTCGACGTCGCGAAAAAGCTCGGAGAGGAACTCGGGCACGAGAT
>CACZRJ010000057.1 GCA_902783535.1 uncultured Ruminococcus sp.
AACGCAGAGATTGAAAAGCAAATTCCCGTGGCGTACTGCGAACGGTTCGGGCTCGATACCGGTGACTCAAAGGGCTGATTTGAGTATTCGACAGACGGCATGTTCTCAGAAGGGCGGAAATCAGTCGAAACTTGCGGCAGAAACGGAAAAACTTTCGAACAACTTTTGACAAAAGTACTTGAATTTTGATAAATCGTGTTGAACTATTCTAAGCAGTTTAGCACTTATTATCAGAACGACGAATGGAGGCCGTCATGCAATACAGAAAAGACAGAAACGGCGACGAGCTGTCGGCGCTCGGGTACGGGTGCATGCGTTTTTCCCGCAAGGGCGGGGGCATCGACCTGGAGAAGACGGAAAAGGAATTGCTGAAAGCGTACGGTGCGGGAGTGAATTATTTCGATACCGCGTATATCTATCCCGGCTCGGAAGCGGCGCTCGGGACCATACTCAAAAAGAACGGCATCCGGGAAAAGGTGAAGATCGCGACCAAACTCCCGCAGTATCTCGTGTCCTCCGCTGCAGGAGCCGAAAAGTATTTCCGCGAAGAGCTGTCCCGTCTTCAGACGGACTACGTCGACTATTACCTCATGCATCACATGACGGACCCGGCGCAGTGGGACAAACTCGTCTCCGCAGGGATCCCCGAATGGATCGAAGAAAAGAAGAAGTCGGGAGAGATCAGGAACATCGGATTCTCCTACCACGGAAACACGGAACGGTTTGTGGAGATCCTGAACGCCTATGACTGGGACTTCTGCCAGATCCAGTACAACTACATCGACGAGCATTCCCAGGCGGGAAGAGCGGGGCTGCATGCCGCGGCCGCGAAGGGGATCCCGGTGATCATCATGGAGCCGCTGCGCGGCGGAAAACTGGTCGGACTTCTGCCGAAGGAAGCTAAAGAAATGATCGCTTCCCACGAGCACGGATGGTCAGCCGCGGGATGGGCCTTCCGCTGGCTTTACAATCAGCCCGAAGTGACCGTCGTCCTGTCGGGGATGAATTCCGAGGAAATGGTCGAGGAAAACGTCCGCACGGCGGAAGAGGCGCTGCCCGGTTCGCTGACCGAACAGGATCTCGCTTTCTATGAGGAACTGAAAAAGATCATCAAAGCGAAGGAGAAGGTGCCCTGCACCGGATGCCGCTACTGCATGCCGTGTCCGAAGGGTGTGGACATTCCGTCCGCTTTCCTGCATTACAACCTGATGTACAGCGAGTCCAGGCAGGACGGACGGAAAGGGTACTATCAGTCCACAGTGCTGACGAAGCAGCCGGCGGTCGCCACGCAGTGCGTCAAATGCGGGAAATGCGAAAAGCGCTGCCCGCAGTCCATTCCCATCAGGGAAAAACTGAAAGAAGCGGACAGGCATCTCCGGCCGTATCCGATCCGCCCGGCGCTCGCGATCGCGAGAAAATTCTTCACAAGAGGAAAATAGGACGGAAAATTCACAATTTGTTGTTTCTTTTTCACCGGACCGGTGATAGAATGACTGTGATCAGAAATCGTTTTTGGAGGCATCATGGCTTTATTTTCCAAATTGTTCGGCACATACAGTGAAAAACAGATCAAGAAGATCGACCCGCTCGCGAAAAAGGTGGACGAACTGTCCGGCCGGTTCGCGGCGATGACGGACGACGAACTCAGAGAAATGACGCCCGCATTCCGCGAGCGGCTCGCGAAAGGGGAGACACTGGACGATCTGCTGCCCGAGGCGTTTGCCGTGGTCCGCGAAGCGGCATGGCGCGTGCTCGGCAAGCGCCCCTACTACGTTCAGGTGCTCGGCGGGATCCTGCTCCATCAGGGGCGGATCGCCGAGATGAAGACGGGCGAAGGAAAGACGCTCACCGAGACCATGCCCGCGTATCTGAACGCGCTGGAAGGCAAGGGCGTGCACATCGTGACCGTCAACAACTACCTGGCCAAGCGCGACAGCGAGTGGATGGGCAACATTTTCCGCTTCCTCGGAATGACCGTCGGTCTTGTCACGCACGACGTGCCTCCGGAGGAGAAGCAGATCGCGTATCAGGCGGACATCACCTACGGGACGAACAACGAGTTCGGATTCGACTATCTGCGCGACAACATGGCCGTCTACAAGCGGAATCTGCTTCAGCGCGGGCACCGCTTCGCCATCGTCGACGAGGTGGACAGCATCCTGATCGACGAAGCGCGCACGCCGCTGATCATTTCCGGCTCCGGCGAAGAGTCCAGCGACATGTATCTCAAGGCGGACGAATTCGTCAAGCGCTTGCGCTGCCTGCGGATCAAGGAGTTCGACAACAAGCAGTCGGACGAGTTCGTCGAGGAGGACTATATCGTCGACGAAAAGGCGAAGACCGCCGTGCTGACCGCAAACGGCGTCCGGAAGGCTGAGTCCTTCTTCCACGTCGAAAACCTCGGCGACGCGGAAAACAACGAGATCATGCACTACATCAACAACGCCCTGCACGCGCGCGGCAACATGCAGCTGGACGTCGACTACGTCATCAAGGACGGCAAGGTCCTGATCGTCGACGCGTTCACCGGACGCATCATGCCCGGAAGAAGATATTCCAACGGCCTGCATCAGGCGATCGAGGCCAAGGAGGGCGTCGAGATCGCGCGGGAAAACAAAACGCTCGCGACGATCACCTTCCAGAACTACTTCCGCATGTACGACAAGCTGTCCGGCATGACCGGTACGGCGATGACCGAAGAGGACGAATTCCGCGAGATCTACGTGCTGGACGTGGTGGAAGTTCCGACGAACAAGCCGATGATCCGGGTGGATCACAACGACGTCGTCTACAAGACCGTCCGCGCGAAATACGCCGCGATCGTCGAACAGATCAAGGCGTGCTACGAGAAGAAGCAGCCGATCCTGATCGGCACCGTGTCGGTCGAAAAGAGCGAACTGCTCTCGAACATCCTGAAGAAGAACGGCATTCCGCACAACGTGCTGAATGCGAAATATCACGAGAAGGAAGCGGAGATCATCGCGCAGGCCGGCAAGCTCGGCGCCGTGACCATCGCGACGAACATGGCGGGACGCGGCACGGACATCATGCTGGGCGGCAACGCCGACTTCCTCGCGAAGCAGCAGATGCGCAAGGAAGGCTTCTCGGAAGAACTTCTGGTCGAGGCGGACAGCTACGGGCATACGGATGATCCGGAGATCCTCGGCGCGCGGAAGCGTTTCGCGGAACTGCGCGACTCCTTCCTGCCGGAGATCCGCGAAGAAGCCAAAAAGGTCTGCGAAGTCGGAGGTCTCTACATCCTCGGAACAGAGCGGCACGAAAGCCGGCGCATCGACAACCAGCTGCGCGGACGTTCCGGCCGTCAGGGCGACCCCGGCGAAAGCCGCTTCTTCATCGCCATCGAGGACGATCTGATGCGTCTGTTCGGCGCCGACCGCATCCTCGGAATGATCGACGCTCTGAAGATCCCGGAGGATCAGCCCATCGACGCGAAGATCCTTTCCGGCTCCATCGAGAGCGCCCAGAAACGGATCGAAGGCATGAACTTCGAACGCCGGAAGAACGTCATCGCGTACGACGACGTCATGAACCAGCAGCGCGACCTGATCTACAAGCAGCGCCGCCAGGTGCTCGAAGGAGAAGACATCAGCGGGACCGTGAAGAACATGATCCGGAGCTACGTCGAGGAAAGAGTGGCCGAAGCCACGCACGCGGACGTGCCGGACGAATGGAACCTCCGCGGCCTCAAGGCCGAATTCGGTCCGCTCGTCGGACTGACGACCGAACTGGACTACGATCAGAACACGCTGTCGTCCGCGAACCCGGAAGAGATCTCCGGGATCATCGGTGACCTGGCGGAAAAGAAATACGCCGAGCAGGAGCAGCTGTTCACGCCCGAGATCTTCCGCGAAGTCGAGCGGACCATCCTGCTGACGAACGTCGACAGGAACTGGATGGAATACATCGACGAGGCGGACGACCTGAAGGGAAGCGTCGGCCTGAACGCCTACGCCAACCGCGACCCGGTCGTCGCGTACAAGCTGGAAAGCTCGGAAATGTTCGAGTCCATGGTCGCGTCCATCCGCGCCGGAACGGTCCAGATGCTTCTGAGCGTCGTTCCGAGAGCCAGGATCGAGCGCAAGCAGGTCGCGTCTCCCACATCGGAGTCCGGAGGCGCTTCCGCTCCGGAACCGAAGAAACCGGCCTCCTCTCCCGTCCGGATCGCGAAGAGGGTCGGCCCGAACGACCCGTGCCCGTGCGGTTCGGGAAAGAAATACAAGAAATGCTGCGGCTCCGTCGGAGGCGCGAAACCACAGAATTAAGGACATTTTGAAGGATTATGGGATTCGGAATCGCTTTTTTGGGATACTGCTTTCTGCTCCTGCATCAGACGGGGCTCGGCGTCGTCGGCGCCCCGCTGCTGGCGTACGGGTTTTTCCTCGCCGGCCGGCTGCACCGGTATTTTTTCGGCGCGTCCGTTTCGGCGCTGCTGATGCTTCCGCGCTCCGTCATCATTCTGCTTGACATCTTCCTGCCCCTTGCCGGCGCGGAATCGAAGATCGCGGAGTCCCATCCGGTCCTGAATCTCGTCACCTATCTTCTGTTCCTGATCGCGTGGATGTCCATGATCTTCTGGCACTGCACGGCCGTCCGTCTCATCGCGAAGGAAAACGGGGCGGAGAAACTGGAAAAGCAGGCGAACAACCGCCTTTACATTTCCGCGGTCGTCATCCTGCTCGCGATCTCGCTCGTCGTCATGCAGCAGATCATCACCGAGCAGGCGATCATTTTGATCACATATCTCGCCATTTACGTCGTCATGATCCTGCAGATCCTTTTCACGCACACCTGCTTCGTTCTGATCACGTCGGAAAAACAGTATGCGGAGGACAAGCTGTACGTCATCGAACAGAACCGCGCGGCCGCGGAAAAGAGGGAAAAGGACCGCGAAAAGTTCGGTTCCGACGGAACGGAGACACGCGGAAAGAAACGGAAAAAGAAAAAATAGAATGACGAAAAAACCGGATCCGCGGGGAAGGGGGAAAACGCGTTGGAGAATGCTCCCGGCACGAAAGCGAAAAGAAAAATCGGACTGAACGGCATCCTTCTGGCCGCCGGATTCCTTTTTCTCGCCAACCCGCTTTACGCCTGCGTCGACATTTTGCCGGACACGATCGGCTGGATGCTCATCTGGTTTTCGATCCGGTCCTGCGCCGAACGGAACGACCGCTTTTACCAGGCCAGGAAATGGGCGCTCGTTAACGCGGTCGCGAGTCTTCTGCGCGTCTTCTTCATGTTCGCTTTCCCGGTCGGCTCGACGCTCCCTTCCAACGTCATGGCCTCGACGGCCGCCGCCGTCCTGATCGACGTCGCCGGAATGATCGTTTTCTTCCGCGCGTTCTACAAGGGATTCGAGGAGCTTTCGCGCTCCGCGTCCGACCAGACGCTCTATCTCAAAACGGAGAACGACCGCTTTCTTTCCGTTTTCTTCGCGATCGCGCGCGCCGTCTGCGCGTTCCTGCCGGAACTGACGGCCGCCGCTTCGCTCTTCACCGGCCATTACGGTCCGGAGGATTTGAACGTGGATGACCCCGAGGGGCTGTATCTGTTTCTGCAGCAGCTCGGCGGCGGGCGCGAGATGATCTGGACGATCTTTGCGGTTTTCGCATTGATCGCGGCAGTCGTATGGCTGATCCACGTGCTTCCGCGGCTGGTCCGGTTCGCTTCGGATCCGGGCGTTGCCGGAAAGGTGAGTGAAGACCGGAGCGAGGAAGAACTGACCGCCTCCGGACGGGACAGGACCGGAGCAGGCTGGCTGACGGGTTCGAAATTCCTGCTCGGACTTTCCGCCGTCTTCTGCCTGGATCTCCAGGCGGACGGTTTCCGGTTCCTGCCGTTCGCGCTCTTCCCGGCCATGCTCATTCTCGTGCTGATCACGCTGGACCGTTTCCGCTCCGCGCAGCATCAGGAAAAACTGTTCAAAAGGCACGCGGTCTGGTTCGGCGCTTCCGCTCTTCTGTTTTTGGGATTCGAGTTTTACAGACGGTTCGCGACCGTCTGGGACGGCCGCGCGTTCGAAGAGACGGCCGTCTGGCAGCTGATCCTTTCCGCGCTCTGGCTGCTCGCCGCCTCCTTCGTCCTGTTCTGCGGATGGTCGAGATTCGCGCTGGACGCGGACAGGCTCTCATCCCCGTATCACGGGGTCGGGTGCCTGCATCTGTACGGGCTTCCGTACTGGCTTCTGACGATCGTTTGCGGACTGCATCTCGTATCGGCGTCTCTGCCCGCGCTCGACCGGATACTGATCGCGCCCCGGGTCGTCGCGATCGCTGTTTTCGCCTTCGTGCTCTTCCGCCGGATGTCCATGCTGGAAGAACAGATCCGCCTCCGGCTGTCCGAAGAGCCTCCGGAGATCCTGCACCGGAAGGAAAAAAACTGAAAAGCAAACAAAAAGCCCGCGCCGCGCGGATCGGACGATCCGCGGTGCGCGGGTTTTCGGTTTGGTCTCAGGCGACGTCGGAAAGCTTCAGGTCCTTGATCTTTCTGAGCGCGATCCGGTAGATGACGATGGTGAAGAAGATCGTGATCGCCGCGGCAATGAGGATCGCGAGCGGGTTCGGCGTCATGATGAAGAGCGTGTAGCTTTTGCCGAGCGCGGGCATCAGCGTACGGAAGAGAAGGATGCCGACGAATGTGCCCAGAAGAACTCCGGCCGCCGAGGTGATGATCGCCTCCCGGGTGATGTAGTTCTTGACCTCCTTCGTCGTGAATCCGTTGACGCGCATGATGGTCAGCTCGCGTTTTTTCTGCAGGATGCAGATGTTGACGAGGTTCGTCAGGATGACCGCCGACATCAGTCCCGCCGCCACGACCAGGATGGAGATCATAATGATGAGCAGGTCGGTAAATCCGTTGAACAGGACGCGCAGCTCGTCTGATCTGGTCAGTTTCTCAAAACCTTCCATTTTGCCGAGTCTGCTCTCCATGTCCTCCAGCGAGACGCCCGGATGGCGGACGAGAAGCGCGTTCGAGCGGACTTTCGCTTCCGCAAACACGTATTTGTAGCATTCTTCGCTCATCAGGATCGACTGACCGAGATAGTTTTCGAAGATCCCGGCGATCTTGGCGTTATGCGCGCCGCCGGCCGGGTCCATCAGAACGCAGTTGTCTCCGGGGGAGAGATTGTAGGTCCGCGCGTAGGAATGGGGCAGCATGACGCCGGACGACGTGTCCGGAAGTTCCCCGTCCGGTCCGTCGAACACGCCTTTGAGCGGGAAATAGGCGCTGATCTGCCGGAGATCGCCGATGATATATTCCGCCGGGTCTGTCGCGTTGAGCGTCTTGAATGCGCCTGATATGATCCGGACGCGGACGGATTCTCCTCCGGCTTCCTTGATGGCGCTCTCGATGCTCGCGATGTCTTCCTCTTTCGCGTTCGGGTCGATGTTGACGGTGGAGTTGAATGTGGTGAGTTCATCGTACTGAAGGTCGAGCGTATTCCGGATGGACAGATACGTGGAGAATCCCGTCAGGATCAAAGCGCAGCAGCCGCCGACGCTGACGATGGTCACCAGGATCCGCTTCGCGTCGGTGCGCATGTTCCTGAAAATGAGCCTCTGATAGAGGGAGAGGGCGCTTTTTCTGCTTTTCTTCGTCTTCTTCAGTCCGGCCGTATCTCCGCCCGCCATCAGCGTGACGGCGGAGGAACGGAGCAGTTTGAAGCTGGCGAACAGGACCGCCGCGACGGCCAGAAGAATGTTCGCGCCGCTCACGACCGCGACCTGCCACGGAATGACGGCCACCGACGGGACGCCGGAAACGTAGTTCCGTCCGTAGGCGTAAGTCAGAAATCTCTGCAGAACCTGGATCCCGCCCAGCAGGCCGAGCCCGGTGCCGAGGACGGTCGCGACGCCGCCGAAGATCATGTATTTCCCGAAGATCTCGCTGTTGCGGAAACCGAACGCTTTCGTGGTCCCGACCAGCTTCCGCTGTTCGTCGACCAGTTTTCCGACCGTCGCGTAGATGACGATGGCCGCGATGACGATGAACAGGAGCGTGAAGCGGATGGAAATGACCCGGATGCCCGTGATGTTCATCTCCATGTGCATGTATCCGGGATTCATCCGGACGTCGAGCAGCATCCAGACGGCGTCGTATTCCAGGCTGGACCGTTGGCCGTTCAGGTGCTCGAGCGTTTCGATGTAGCGGTCCCGCCCGAGGTTCCAGATCTTCGCGCACGCGAGAAGCTTGTCATAGTACTTGAGGTCCATCTTGTTGACGACGTCCTGCGCCTTCCGGATCTCTTCTTCGCTCGGCTTGAATCCGGTGAGGTCGATGCCGTACACTTTCAGCATGTCCGCCTGGGCGACCAGCTGGTCGACCAGGGAACTGACCAGATCTTCCTTTTCCGGAAGCGTGATGGTCACGCCTTTCAGAAACTCGATCGAGCGCGCGTCGATGCTCTTGGCGGCCAGGTCCGGAATGGTGGACGCGGTGGCGGCCGTGATCCTTTCCAGCACCTTGTTCGCCTCTTCCTCCGAGCACCCTTTGAACGCCATGATGAGCATGCGGGCGACGGGATCGAACGCGCTTTCACGGAACTGCGTGATCCCCGCGGTCAGCTTGTCCCAGAAGTCGATCAGGTTTTTCCGGGCCGACGCGACGCTCAGTTCCTCCAGCGGTCTGTTGAATTTTTCGACAAGGCGGTAGTATTCCTCGCTGAACCGGCCGATGCCCTCCGGCTTGTCCAGAATGATTTCGGCGTAGACTTTTCTGCCGTCCAGCTCCTTATCGTCGAACGCACATTCCGGAATGAGGGCGGTCACGCCGAAGGTGCTCCTGCGGACGACGTGGTCCGGGAGGAACGCTGTCCCGACGACGGTGAAGTTTTCCTCCTTCAGCAGCTTGAACTGCCCGGCGTCCTCGACGGAGACGGTGTCGCCGACCTTGACGCCGAGGCTGGTCATCAGATCCGGCTCGAGCAGGATCTCGTTTTCTTTTTCCGGAAGCCTTCCTTCCACCAGCTGAGGAAGATTGATCCGCTTCGGGAGAGACTGCACGCTGACCGAGACGGCGCCGGACTTTCCGAGGATCTTCCCGGCCGTCCTCATCTGGCCTTCGACGTCCTTAATGCCTTCCATGCCCGCGATCTCGACAAGGTCCTCTTCCGTGAACATGATCGAGGAAACGGCTTCAATGTCGCGGTAGTTCTGCTGATCGTAGTATTCCGTGCCTCTGTCCGCGAGCGCCTTGGAGGCGAAGCTGATGCCCGTGAAGCACGTGACGGACATGAAGGCGATCAGAATGATGGATATGAACGAAACCTTCTGCTTTCCGATGGTCCGGAAAGCGTCTTTGATCTGTGTCCTCTTCATATTGCGTCACCAGGAGATCTCGTCCGCCGTCAGCGGGTGCATGTTCGTCTTGATGCTCGAGACGCGTCCGCCTCTCAGCTTGATGACGCGG
>CACZRJ010000058.1 GCA_902783535.1 uncultured Ruminococcus sp.
TCCTGGAACCGCTGGAAACCGGTCATGCCGTCCTGAAGCTGCTCGACCAGGGACGTGAAGCTCTTGATCGGCTTCAGGAGCATGGTGATGTACAGGATGAACGCCGTGAGGTCCCCTCCCTCGATCTGGCCGAAGAAGAAGAACAGCCCTCCGGCGGTCAGCGCCGTCAGATACAGCAGGTCGGAGAGGAATTCCATTCCGGAATGGAACTGTCCCATCGCCTTGTATGATTCCCCGCGGACCTTGACGAATTTCTTGTTTTCGCGGTCGAACCGCTCGATCTCGTGCTCGGACGAGACATATGCGCGCGAGACGCGGATGCCGGACACGGCGGCTTCCACTTCCGCGTTCACTTCGGCGATCTGCTCCTTCGTCTTCTTGAACACGCGGTTCATCCTGGAACGCATGAAAACGGAGAACAGAACGACGAGCGGCACGAAAGCGAACAGGATCAGCGCGAGCCCGACGTGGATGCTGAGCATGATGGCGAGCGAACCGACGAACAGGACGACGCTGAGGAACAGGTTCTCCGGCCCGTGATGTGCGAGCTCGGAAACGTCGAACAGGTCGTAGATGATGCGCGACATGATCGTTCCCGTCTTGTTCTCGTCGAAAAAGGTCAGCGGGAGCTTCTGCAGATGGACGAACAGATCCCGCCGCATGTCTCCCTGCATCCGGGTCCCCATCACGTGTCCCATGTACTGGATGAAAAACTGCAGTCCGACCTTGATCAGGTAGATCCCGAGCAGGATGAGCGCCCATTGGATCAGCATCTGCAGATTTCTGTCCGGGACGAACTCGTTGATGATCCGCCGCGCGATGGTCGGATAGAACAGGTCCGCGGCGGCCACGAGCAGGGCCGCGGTCATGTCCAGGATGAACAGGCCTTTGTACGGCTTGTAGTAGGAAATGAATTTTCGGATCATTGCCGTCCTCCTTTCGCGCAGGAAGCGATATTGCGGCGGTCCCGCCGCCGTAAAGACAAACCTTGCGGAAAACCGTCGCCGGCTTCCCGCAAAGAATGCATGTCTGAGTCCGGAAAACCCGGTCGGAAAGCCGTCAGCTGTCGGCTTTGACCTTGTTCCAGAGATTTTCGTAATACGCGATCGTTTCTTCGTCGAGATGCGTATAGTATGTCGCCTTCACGTCCGTGGTCGGATAGAGGACTTCCTCTTCGCGCATGCTGTAGTCCTCGTTTTCCAGGACCGCCGTGTTCGGGCAGGTGTAGCAGATGTATTCCGCGTTCTCCAGAGCGATCGCCGGCTCCATCATGAAATTGATGTACATGAGCGCCGCTTCGTAGTTCTGAGCGTCGGAACATACGCACATCGCGTCGAAGAAGATGTTGGTGCCCTCTTCCGGGCAGTAGAAGGACAGATGATCGCCGTTTTCTCCGGCCTCGTCCATCGCGTCCACCATCGTCAGGTAGTCTCCGGCGTAATACGCCGCGATCGCCGCGTTCTCGCCTTCCATCTTGGCGAACACCTGGTCCATGACCCACGACTGCAGCAGCGGGACCTGTTCGCGGACCTTCGCGGCCGCGGCGTCCCAGTCGGCTTTGTTCGTGGAGTTGACGTCCAGGCCGAGCGCGTACTGCGCGGTCGCGAACGCGTCTCTCGCGTTGTCGATGCCCAGGATCTGGCCTTTGTATTTTTCGTTCCAGAGCAGCGACCACGTTCCGTCGACGTCTTCCTCGTCCACAAGCGTGTTGTTGTAGATGATGCCGAGATAGCCGCCGGCGTAAGGTACGGAATATTCGTTCGTGGGATCGTATTCCGGATACTTGTACTTCTCGTCGATGTACTTGTAGTTGGACATCTGGCCGTAGTCCAGCTTCTGGACTCTGCCTTCCTTGATCAGGCGGGAGACCATATAGTCGGACGGGATGACGATGTCGTAGGTCACGCCGCCTCCGGCGAGCGTCGCGTACATGGTTTCGTTGCTGTCGTAGGTGCTGTAGTCGACGTGGATGCCGGTCACGGCCTCAAACGCGAGATTGATGTCCAGCGTTCCGTCCTGACCGTTGGAAATGTATTCGCCCCAGTTGTAGACGTAGAGCGTGGTTCCGGCGAGATCTCTCGTATATTCGCCTTCCAGTTCGCCCTCCAGTTCTTCCCGCATCTTCGAAAGCACGTCGTTCCTCTTGCTCGAGAAGACGCCGAGCACCGCGACGAGCGCGACGGCCACGACGAGAACGACGGCCAGCGTCCGGCGCATGTTCTTCGTGCTGCCTTTCTGCTTCTCCGCGCGGATCTGCGTCAGATTGACCAGGAGCATCAGCCCCATGATCGCGAGGAAGATCAGGGTATACAGCGCGTAGTAGGTCGGACGGAGCGGCTTCTTGACGGCCGTGTACAGCTGTGTGGCGAGAATGTTGAAATGCCCGTTGGTGTAGTAGCTGATGATGAAGTCGTCCAGAGAGAGCGTGAACGCCATGATGAATCCGGACAGAATGCCGGGGACGATTCCCGGAAAGACGACTTTCCAGAAGGCTCTCGACGGCGTGCATCCGAGGTCCAGGGCCGCCTCATACTGGCTGCGGTCGGACTGGTAGAGCTTCGGAAGCACGTTCAGGATGACGTAGGGAAGGTTGAACGTGATATGCGCGATCAGCAGCGTCCAGAACCCGAGGATGGAAGACTGCATGCTGAGCCATCCGCCGACGAACGTGAAGAGCAGCATCAGCGAGACACCGGTGATGATGTCGGGGTTTGTCAGCGGGATGTTCGTGACCGTCTGCGCGGCGTTCTTCAGGGATTTGGATTTCATCCTGTAGATGCCGTAGGCGGCGATGACGCCGAGCGCGGTCGCGGCGAGCGCGGCCGTGATGGAGATCAGAAGCGTGTTCTGAAGCGCGGACCGGATGGCGAAGTCTTCGAACAGATTCTGATACCAGCGGAAGGAGAATCCGGAAAACTGCGTCGTGCTGGACGAGGCGTTGAAGGAGAAGAAGATCATCACCGCCAGCGGCGCGTAGAGAATGGCGTAGATCAGACCGTTGAAAATGCGTCCGAGGTGTTTCATACCAGCATGCTCCCTCCTTCCTCGTCGTCAGAGAAGCGGTTCAGGATCAGCATACTGACGAGGATGACGGCCATCAGGACCAGAGAAAGCGCCGCCGCGGTCGGCAGGTTGCTGTTCTGGCTGTGGATCTGGCTTTCGATCAGGTCTCCGATCATGAAGTCGCCGGGACCGCCCATCTTCGCGGAAATGTAGAATGTGCTGACGGAGGGAACGAAGACCATGATGATCCCGGAAATGATCCCAGGAAGCGTCAGCGGGAAAACGACTCTGCGGACGCGCTGGAACGCGTTGCAGCCGAGGTCTTCCGCGGCTTCCATCACGGACTTGTCCAGCCGCGACATGACGTTATAGATCGGAAGGATCATATACGGAAGGTAGTTGTAGACCATGCCGAAAATGACCGCGCCCGTGTTGTTCATCAGCGGGATCCTTCCGATGCCGATGAAGACGAACAGCTGGTTCACCAGTCCGTTTCCGTCCATGAGCGTCGTCAGGCAGTAGGTGCGGATCAGAAGGTTGATCCACATCGGCAGCATGATGAACATGTTCGCCATCTTCTGGGAAGACGGACGCCATTTGCATACGACGTACGCGAACGGATACGCGATGAGGAAGCAGATGGCGGTCGCCGCGAGCGAGTAGAGGAGCGAACGCAGCATGACGCCGGAATAGTCCGCCAGGTGTTTGATATTGTCGAACGTGAAAGCGCCGTCCTTGTTCGTGAAAGCGTAATAGACGACGATAAACATCGGGATGATGATGAACAGCGCCGCCCAGAGGAGATACGGCGCGTTCAGGATCGCCGTCCCGAGGGAAGTCCTGCGCGTCTTCCCCGCCTTTCCCTGATATGTTCCGCTCATCACTCCTCCTCCGGAGGAACGACGTCCTCCTCATCCGAGAAGGTGCTGTAGTCGCCGTAAAGGCCGGAGAACTCGGATTTGTGCATGACGTGAATGGAGTCCGGCACCAGAACGATGCCGATCTGCTGGCCCTCTTCATACGCGTCCGTCGTCTGGACCATCCATTTGAATCCCTTGACCTCGACGATCAGTTCGTAATAGTCGCCCTTGAACGTCGCCTGCGTGATCAGTCCCGTGATCATGCCCTCGCCGGGAGCGACGACGTCGACGTCTTCCGGACGGATGACGACGTCGACCGGCTCGTTGTGTTCGAAGCCCTCGTCGACGCAGACGAACGTGTGGCCGGCGAACGTGACGGTGTCGTCGCGGTTCATGATGCCGTCGATGATGTTGGACTCGCCGATGAAGTCCGCCACGAAGGCGTTCTTCGGCTCGTTGTAGATGTCGACCGGGGAACCGATCTGCTGGATCTGTCCGTTCTCCATGACCACGACGACGTCGGACATGGAAAGCGCCTCTTCCTGATCGTGCGTGACGAAGATGAAGGTGATGCCGGTTTCTCTCTGGATCCGCCGGAGCTCGACCTGCATGTCCTTCCTGAGCTTCGCGTCCAGAGCGGACAGCGGCTCGTCGAGAAGAAGCACCTTCGGACGGTTGATGAGCGCGCGGGCGATCGCGACGCGCTGCTGCTGGCCGCCGGACAGGTTCGTGACCTTCCTCTTTTCCATGCCTTCCAGATTCACAAGTTTGAGCATCTCCCGGACTTTGCCTTCGATCTCTTCCTTTTTCGCGCCTTTGACGCGCAGACCGAACGCGATGTTCTCAAACACGTTCAGGTGCGGGAAAAGCGCGTAGCGCTGAAAGATCGTGTTCACCGGACGTTTGTACGGCGGAACGTCGTTCACGCGCTGGTCGCCAAAAAAAACATCCCCTTCGTCCGGCTGAAGGAAACCGGCGATGACGCGCAGCGTCGTCGTTTTTCCGCATCCGGACCGTCCCAAGAAGGTGACGAAAGCGCCGTCCTGAATGGAAAGATTCAGCTTGTCAAGCACTTTTTCCCCGTCAAAAGACACAGTGATGTTTTTCAACTCGATGATGTTCTTTTTTTCCATTTTGCATCCACCCTTTGCGGCTAAGACCGCGTATAGCTTTGTTTTGCACAAAACTCTGCGCAGACCCCTGGCAGACTAACCATAGCGCCCCGCAAAGAGTTTTTACAAATCGCCTGAGGCGACTGCAGCATACGGTTGCTCAATCCGCCCGCTTTCGGACGGAAACGGTTCCTGTTCGGAACTGTCTGTCAAGCACATTTATTCAATTTTTCAGGCGGAAACGTTCCCGCCTCCAAAGCGGAGCGCCCACACGTTCGGCGGTCACTTTGTCTGTGTATCCTTTCGAATGAAAAAAGGACGTGGCAGCACAGATGCAAAAACTGTGTTTCATTATATCCCGTTTTTACGAACTGTCAATAACTTTTTTCGTTTTTGGACGCTGTTTTCTTTCTTTTCGCCTCCGTTGACCGCCGTCCGGCCCGTGCGGGGCCCTTTCGTAAAAGAATTGTGAACATTCGAAGAGAGCGGTTGCCTTTTTCGCAGGGACGGATATAATACAAATATGAAAGAAAACGGCGGCCGGAACGTCCGCCGGCATCCAAACAACGGACCGGTCACGAATATGATGGAATCAACCGATAAAAAAACATTTTTCGCCCTCAAGACGGCCTTCATGTGCTTTCTTGCCGTCGCGTCCGCGGGAGCGGTCGTGCTGCGGCTTTATGTGATCTCGACGGACAAGCTTTCCACGCTCTCCGCGGTGCTCACGATCGTCATCGCCGTCTGCGCCGGCGTTTTCGCCTTCCTGCTCAGGAAAAAAGCCGGAGACAGCATCCGGACGGGTTCTCCGCTCACGGCGTTCGCCTACGCGGTCGCCGGGTTCATGGCCGTCACGATGATCGTCTGCTCGTTCGTCATCGAACGGCAGCCCGACAAGAACAGTTTCATTTTCATTCTGTCTCTCGTTTTCGCCGTCCTTGCATCGTTCTATTTTCTTCTGTCCGCGGCCAGCTCCTCCTTCTGCAGGAAAGCCGGGCCGTTCGCGCTCTTCTCCCTGAGTGCCCCGCTGTATTTCGCGTTCCGCGCGCTGAACGACTACATCAACATCGGGACGATGCCTTTCAAGAACTCCGGCGTATATCATCTGCTCGGCGTCATTTTCACGATGCTCTTCTTCCTGCTCGAGTCCAGGCGTCTGGTTTCGGGCGGCGGCACGTTCCTGTATCTGCTGACGGGCGGAACAGCATTCCTGCTTCTCTGTTCCTACGACATCCCCGTTCTGGTCAATTACGTCCGCGGGATCGCTTCCGAAGGATACAGCGCCGTTCAGTCCCTGTTCTCCCTGTCGGTCATCATCTACATCGCGGTCAGGATCGTCCTTCTTCCTTCACCGGACGAAGCGGTCCCGGCTTCCGCTCAGCCGGAA
>CACZRJ010000059.1 GCA_902783535.1 uncultured Ruminococcus sp.
ACGCACTGGTTTGACGAGAACAACGCATATGCCGACATTCACAGGCTGATCCCGTGGACGCTGGATTCATACAAATACGTGACGCTTTGCGACGAAAACCAGATCATGGCGGAACTTCGCGTCGGAAAAGATTCCGAGAACGACCATCTGATCGTCATTCCGGACAGGAAGGTCGAGCGTCTTCTGATGAATCCGGACAAGGAACAGCTGGAAACGGAGATCACTTTCGACGAAGAACGCGTCTTCGAATCCGAATTCAACGGCGCGCCGGTCAAAACCATCGAGGCGCCGGTCGAAGCCGGCGAGGTGCTCGGGCACGCGACATTCCGCCTGAAAGGGGAAGTCGTCGCGACGGTGGACCTGATTTCGCGCGACAGTCTGACGACGAATTCGCTGCTGTCCGGTCTGCAGTCCATCAAATCGTTCCTGTTCGGAAGCGAGGCGATGAGAAAGATCCTGATCGTCATTCTGGTCCTGATCGGGATCTGGGCCGTCCTCGCTTTGGCCGTTTTTGTCATCCGCATCGTATTGCGCCGCAGGAGAAACAAGATCCGGTCGGGGCGGAAATCCGATCAGCTTCCTGATAAAGGGAAGAAACAAATGTGAACAAAATGTGAATTTTCGGGGCTGAAAAAAATAACACTTGCAAATGAAATGCAATTGTGATAAAGTATCTTGGAAATTTACCGAACAATATCGCTACTGAAACCGAAAGGAACCATCGAATGAACGCACTCCAATATATCATCGGAAGCCTGATCCTTGTTCTTGCCGTCGGCCTGATCGTCATGATCATTCTGCAGCAGGGCAAAAGAAAAGGACTCGAAAATGTCATCGGCGGAAATGCCGGGGGCAATTCATATCTGAACAAGACCGAAGCGGCCAAGAAGGGAAAGAAGTTCGAAAAACTCACCATCTGGGTTGCCATCGTTTTTGTCGTCCTGGTCATCGGTCTGTACACCGTGACCGCAATCAACAAGAATCTCCAGTCGAAAGACAGCGGAACCTCTGCCGAAACGTCTGAAACGTCTGAAACGGCTGAGAGCTCCCAGACGGAAACGTCCGGAAGCTGAGCCGCCGATCTGCATCGAAAACAGAAGATCGGCTCCGCGTTTGCTTTTGCCAGAAATTAACAAAAGAGGCTGGGTTTCAGCCTCTTTTTTCAAAAGATAATGGGATCAGATCCCGTCCGGAAGCTGCACGAGCCGGATGTCGGCACCGACAGCGTCAAGTTTTTCGACGATGTGCTCGTATCCTCTCAGGATGTGATGGATGTCGTCGATCACCGTCGTCCCGGGTGTGCACAGCGCGGCGATGACCATGGCCGCACCGGCGCGGAGGTCGACCGCGCGGACGTTCGCAGCGCGCAGGCTCGGAATACCCGTGATCACCGCGTCGCTTCCCGAAACCGTGATTTGAGCGCCCATTCTCACCAGTTCCGGGATATACTGGAACCGGTTCGCCCAGACGGATTCGGTCAGCCTGCTCTCTCCGTCCGCGAGACACAGCAGGACCGCGAACTGAGGATTCATGTCCGTCGGGAAACCCGGATAAAACGTCGTTTTGACGCGGATGGGGAAAAGCGGCTTGTCGTCGCTTTCCGGAGAAAGGACGCGAACGTAATCGTCTCCTTCCTCGACCGAGACGCCCATTTCCTGGAGCTTCGCCGTAATGGATTCCAGGTGGCGCGGGATGACATTCGAAACGGTCATCGTGCTTCTTGTCGCGGCGGCGGCGACCATGTAGGTGCCCGCCTCGATCATATCGGGGATGATCGCGTAGGAGCAGCCGTGCAGGGCCTCGACGCCGAAGATCTTGATGGTCGGCGTTCCTGCGCCGTAGATTTCGGCACCGCAGCTGTTCAGGAAGTTCGCGACGTCGACGATATGAGGCTCTCTTGCGGCGTTGTCGATCACTGTCGTTCCTTCCGCCATGCAGGCGGCGAGCATGATATTGATCGTGGCGCCGACAGAAGGAACGTCCAGGTAGATGGAGCTGGCGGCCAGATTGCCTTTGCTTTCGCAAATGATCCTTCCGGAGTCCTTGTCTTCTACGACGGAAGCGCCGAGCGCGCGGAATCCTTTCACATGCTGGTCGATCGGCCGTGCGCCGAAATCGCACCCGCCCGGGAATCCCGTTTCCGCTCTGTGAAACCTGCCGAGTCCCGCGCCCAGAAGATAGTAAGAGGACCGGAGCTTTGCCGAAAAGGAAGACTCGATGTTCGCTTCTTTGACGTAGCGCGTATCAATTTCATAGGTGTGCGGACCCTTGTAGGCGACGACGGCTCCGATTTTTGTCAGAATACTCGCGGCATTGCTGATGTCCGCGGCGTCCGGAACATTCTCGATCGTGCACACGTCCCCAGTAAGGAGCGTCGCAAAAAAAATCGGATCGGCAGCGTTTTTCATTCCGCCGACCTCAATTGTACCGGACAGCTTCCGGCCTCCGGTAATATACAGTTTTTCCATAATCCCTCCGGGAAAAAGAGCGCGGGTGTTCCCGCTCGTTCCTGGTCCATCATAGCGAATTTTTTGGAGATTGTCAATAGGCAAGTCTTTCATCGTTCCGGCGCGTCGTCCCGGAATGCGGAAGGACGGATATTTTGCCGCCCGGCCCCGGCGCGCACAGAAAGGAGAAAAAGCCCGTTAAACCGGCGAAAACCGGCGAAAGGCTGTAACAAATCATGAAGAAAAAAGAACGCATCGAATCTGTTTCCGAAGAGCCGGGAACAGAGCTGAAAAGAATAAAGAAATCCCCGGTCAAAATACTTCCTCTCGGAGGTCTCGACCGGATCGGAATGAACTGCACGCTGTTTGAATACGAAGACGAGATCATTGTCGTCGACGCGGGAATCGCTTTTCCGCAGGAGGACATGCCCGGCGTGGACGTGATCGTGCCGGATTTCTCATATCTCGAGGAGAACAGGGAAAAGGTCAGGGCGCTGATCCTGACGCACGGACATGAAGACCATATCGGAGCAGTTCCCTATTTGCTGAGCAAAGTCATGTGCGACGTCTACGGGACGCGTCTGACGCTCGGGATCGTCGAAGGGAAACTGGACGAATTCGATCTCGACACCGACGGGCATCTGTATGAGGTGTCCGCCGGCGAGACGGTCGTTTTCCGTCATTTCGAAGTCGAGTTCATTCACGTGAACCACTCCATGCCGGATTCCGCAGCGCTCTGCATCCGGACGCCGCACGGAACCGTCATCATGACGGGAGACTTCAAGATCGACCACACCCCGATCGGGACCACGCCGATCGATCTGCCGAGATTCGCGGAACTCGGACGGGAAGGCGTCAGGCTCCTGATGGCGGATAGCACCAATGTCGAACGTCCGGGATATACGCCGAGCGACGGCACGCTGACCCATTCGTTCGACAGAATTTTCGCGGAAACGTCAAAACGGATCATCTTTTCCACGTTCGCTTCGAACGTTCACAGGATCCAGCAGATCCTCGACGCGTCGGACAAATGGGGGAGGAAGGTCGCGGTCACCGGAAGAAGCATGCAGAATGTGATCACTGCCGCCTATCAGCTCGGGTACCTCGACATCCCCGACGGCGTCATGATCGACATCACGGACGCGAAGCATTTCCGGCCGAAGGAGCTGACGATCCTGACGACCGGAACACAGGGAGAGCCCATGAGCGCGCTTCACCGCATGGCGTTCGGATCGCATTCGCAGATCTCGCTCGGTCCGGAGGATCTCGTGATCCTCTCGGCTTCCTGCATTCCCGGAAACGAGCGGTTCGTGAACCGGATCATCAACGAACTGTACAGGAAGAATGTCTCCGTGATCACGGACAAGACGGACGACGTCCACGTGTCGGGACACGCATGCCGGGAGGAACTGAAACTGATGCACAGCATCATATGCGCTGAAAACTTCGTTCCGGTTCACGGCGAATACAGGCATCTCGCGCAGCATGCGCAGCTTGCCAAAGACCTCGGGATGACGTCTTCCCATATCCTGCTGCCGGAGATCGGGCGGTTCATTCTGCTGGACGCGGCCGGCATCCATCAGGGCAGCCAGGTGGAGATGTACCCCGTCATGATCGATTCCGGGATCGGGAACGGGCTGCAGACCGCGGTTCTGACCGAGCGCCGGAAGCTGGCGGAAACCGGGATCATCGCTGCATTCTGCTGTCTGGACGTCGAGCGCGAGATCATCGTCAGACCCGAACTGATCACAAAAGGTTTCGTTTTTGAAAAAGACAATGCGGAACTGATCAGATACCTGACCGACCGCGCCGAAGACGCTGTCGTTGAGTGTCTGGAGGACGGAGAAACGGATGAACGCGTTTTTGAAAAGCGGATGAAAGACGCCCTGTCTTCCGCCGCTTATGAGAAAACCAAGCGCAAACCGATCATCGTAACGAAAATGAGCTTCCTTTCCGACTGACCGGGAAGAAAGAACCGCTGACCGGGGGCTGCGGCCCGCAGGATCGGAGAAACAGATGACGAAAGAACAAAAATCGACAATCGAATATCCGGTTCTGATGGGTGTATTTCCGCAGGACGTCAAGGACTATTTTACCGAAAACGGACTCCGGCCGGACGAACTGCTCCTCGGACTGACGTCGGATCTCTCGACCGGCGGGGTCTTCTGCGACGTCTATGTGCTTCTGACGAAGGAGGCTGTCTGGGTGGCGGAAGGAACCCGGGAGATCAGGTTCCGGTGGTCGTTTCCCGCCGGGAAAAAGGTCAAATACGCCAGATACAACGCAGACCGGCTCCGGGTCATTCCGATCTCGGAGATCACGCATCCCGAAGTGGAACTGCTGATTTCCACCGGACGCGTCGTTTATTCGGCCCTTCGGGACGGCGAAGAACAGCCGGAAGAGCTTTTCTCGTTCTCATCGACCTACAGTCACGACGCCACCGTCTTCTGCCGCGCCGTCGAGGACCTCCGCGAGAGCGGGGAAGTGGATCCGGAGACGCTGAAAAAAGAGGACGCCTCGTGGAAGGTCTGCCCGAAGTGCGGCCGCCGCTACCCGGAAAAGGGAAGAAAGTACTGCCCGCACTGTCTGGAAAAGACAAGCCTGGCCAAGCGGATGCTTTCCATGTTCCGGACATACAAGTGGCCTGTGCTCCTCGTATTTCTGACGCTGCTGCTGCAGATCGGCTTTTCGCTGCTGATCCCCTACATCAGCAACTCCGTTCTTTATGCCGACGTTCTGTCGCCGACGGGAAAATGGGCGGGGAAAGTCGGGCTGCTCGTGCTGACGCTGATTGCGGCGAAGATCCTGTCGCTGATCGTCAATCTTGTCACCGGCGCCGTGAATGCGAAAGTCGCGGCGGACGTCACTTACGATCTGAAGAAAACGATCTACAGATCCGTCAGCAGGCTGTCTCTCTCGTTCTTTACAAACCGGCAGACCGGATCGCTGATGACGCAGATCAACAGCGACTCGACGACCATTTACGGCTTTTTCTGCGACGGTTTTCTCGCGCTGGTCACGCAGGGGATCCAGCTGATCGTGCTGCTCGTCGTGATGTTTACGATCAACCTTGAGCTTACTTTGTGGACATTCGTGACCGTACCCGTGTTCTTCCTGCTGTTTCAGGGGATCTCCCGCCTGTTCGAGAAACTGCATGCCAGAAACTGGTCGCGGCGCTCGTCGTACAATTCCCTGATCTCGGACATCATCAACGGCGTCAGGGTCGTCAAGGCGTTCTCCAGGGAAGAAGCGGAGCAGGAGCGGTTCGAGACCAGAAGCCGCGCATCCGCGGAAGCCGGAAGACAGCTGGACTATACGGCGTCGCGCATCTTTCCTTTCCTGCACTATTTCCTCAGGTTTGGGATGTACGTCGTCTGGCTCATCGGAGGCTGGCGCGTCATGACCGGAAACGGGCTGGACTATCCGATGCTGATGACGTTTACGGCATATTTCGGGATGGTTTCGTCTCCGATCGAGATGCTTTCCGATATCACGGACTGGTGGAGCGAGTGCCTGAACGCTTTGAAGCGGCTGTTCGACATCCAGGACGCGAAAGTGGAGGTCACGGAACCCGAGACGCCCGTCACGAAAGAGATCAGAGG
>CACZRJ010000060.1 GCA_902783535.1 uncultured Ruminococcus sp.
AGCGGAAACGGAAAGGATCAGATTCGCGTGTTCGCCGTCCTTGTAAAGGCACAAATAGAGACAGGACGGCGCGCTCTGGTGGATCTTCTCCACCTTCGCGCCCGTCCAGGCACGCATCTCGCTGGCGACCGCCATGCAGAAAAAGCCGTCAAATGCCATATTCTCTCACTTCGTCAAAAACATATTCCTCAGCGCGCAGACCCGCTTCGCGGACGAGTTTTCCGAGGAACGGAACGACGATCCGTTCGGTCGCGAAATGGGTTGCGCAGATCAGATTCAAACCGTATTCCATGCAGTCGATCGCATGGTTGTGCATGACCTCGCCGGTCAGGAATGTATCGGCGCCCGCGTCGATCGCGGCGCGGATCTCGTCTTTTCCGCTTCCGGAAACGAGCGCTACGGTCCGGACGTCCGGACGCGCCTTGACGCAGCGGATCCGGTCGGTTCCGAGGGCTCTGGAAACGGAGGAAACGAAAGATTCGAACGGTTGCGATTCGACTTTTCCGATCCTGGCGAACGGCAGGAAGGAAACGCGGTCTTCCAGTCCGACCGCGTCCGCGAGGCAGTCGTTGACGCCGCCTTCCATGCTGTCCAGGCGCGTATGATACGAAAGGACGGTGATCCCGTTCCGG
Organism: uncultured Ruminococcus sp.; assembly: GCA_902783535.1. Taxonomy (GTDB): domain Bacteria; phylum Bacillota; class Clostridia; order Oscillospirales; family CAG-382; genus Coliplasma. Next base: position 633 of record CACZRJ010000060.1, read on the forward strand.
ACGCATGCGATGATCCTTTTTCCGACGCTGTCGCCGGACACGACGCGGCCCACCGGCCGGAAGACGAGCGGATGATGCGTGACGATCACGTTGCATCCGCGCTTCAGCGCTTCATCGATCGCGACGGACGTCGCGTCCAGCGCGCAAAGCACGCCGGTGATCCCGGCATTCTCGTCCGGCATGACCATGACGCCGTCGTTGTCCCAGCTTTCGGAAAGGCACGAAGGAATGCGTTCCTCCATCCATCGGGCGAATTCTCTGACAGTCATAATGAACTCCGAAATTACTTTCCAAGCAATGTTCTGACCGCGTCCGCGACCCCGGCCGCGTTCAGGCGGTAGTGGTCCAGCAGCGTCTGCGCCGGTGCGGACTTTCCGAAAATATCATTCATCCCGACCCGCTTCATTTTGACGGGAACGGTCTCGGAAAGCAGTTCGGCGACGGCGCTTCCCAGCCCGCCGATGACCGTATGCTCTTCGACAGTCACGACTGCGCCGGTCTTCGCGGCGAACGAAGCGATCAGGTTTCCGTCGAGCGGCTTGATCGTATGGATGTCCAGCACCGCGGCGTCGATCCCCTCTCCCGCGAGGAGCGCGCGCGCTTTCAGGGCTGCGTCGACCATGATGCCGGTCGCGACGATCGTGACGTCCTTTCCGTCCGCGAGCGCCATGCCCTTGCCCCATTCGAAACGGTAATCGTCAGGATCGAAAATGACGGGAACCGCGTAGCGTCCCAGTCTGCAGTAGACCGGCCCGTCGTAGTTCAGCATGGCTTCGACGGCGGCGCGCGTCTCGACGGCGTCGGCCGGATTGATGACGGTCATGTTCGGCAGCGCGCGCATCAGGGCAATGTCTTCGCAGAACTGATGCGTCGGCCCGTCCTCTCCGACGGTAATGCCCGCGTGAGAAGCGCAGATCTTGACGTTCATCCTCGGATATGCGACGGAATTCCGGATCTGTTCGAAGGCGCGTCCGACGGCGAACATCGCGAAGCTCGAGCAGAAGACCGGGACGCCTGTGGAAGCGATACCGGCGGCAGTCGCCACCATGTTCTGCTCCGCGATCCCGCAATTGACGAACCGGTCCGGGATTTTTTTTCCGAAGACGCCGGTCTGCGTCGAACCGGAAAGGTCGGCGTCCATGACATAGAACATCCGGTTCTCGCCGAGTTCGGCAAGCGCCTTGCCGTAAGCGGCTCTGGTTGCGATCGTTTCAGCCATGATTCTCCTCCTTCGCCCGCGCAAGCGCGTCTTTCAGTTCGCGCATGGCCTGCTCGTATTCGTCGCCTTTCGGCGCCTTGCCGTGCCATCCGGCCTGGTTTTCCATAAAGGAGACGCCTTTGCCCTTGACGGTCGTCATGATGATGGCGGAGGGGCGTTCGTCCGCTTCCGCGCGCTTTGTCGCCTCGTCGATCTGGCGGAAATCGTGTCCGTCGATCGTCTGGACGAACCAGCCGAACGCTTCGAATTTTTTGTCGATCGGCGTCGGGTTCATGACCTCGCGGACGTCCCCGTCGATCTGCAGGTGGTTGTAGTCGACATAGATCGTAAGATTGGAAAGTTTGTAGTGCGAAGCGAACATCGCCGCCTCCCAGACCTCGCCCTCCTGGATCTCGCCGTCGCCGAGCGCGGCGTAAACGCGGTAGGATTTTCCTCCCCGCTTTCCGGCGAGCGCGATGCCGTTCGCCGCGGAAATTCCCTGGCCGAGCGAGCCGGTCGACATGTCGACGCCCGGCGTCTCCAGCATGTTCGGATGTCCGGAAAGGTGCGATTCCAGCGTCCTCAGTCCGTTCAGATCGGACACCGGGAAGAACCCGCGCAGCGCGAGCGCCGCGTAGAGCGCCGGGCAGCAGTGTCCTTTGGACAGTACGAAACGGTCCCGGTCGGGCCATTTCGGATCCGCAGGATCGACCTTCATTTTGTAGAAGTACAGATAAGCGATCAGGTCCGCGACGGAGAGAGAGCCTCCGGGGTGTCCCGATTTCGCGTGCCCGACCGCGTCCACGGCGAGCAGCCGGATTTCAGCGGCTTTTTCCTTCAGTTCCGCGATCGGAAGAACGGAATTCGCATCAATGTTCGGCATCGTCTGTCTGATATGACCGTTTCGCCCGGACCGGACGCGGTCATACATTCCTTTCTATGTTTTCAAATTGACCAATCATTGCCCGGATCCGTTTTCCAGGATGCCGGTTTTGCGGATCGTTTCGGTCAGGAAACCGGGACGCTCCGCCGTAAAGGACAGCCATTCTCCGGTCACGGGATGCCGGAAGGCGATGGTCTTCGCGAACAGGCACTGGCCGGAAAGCCCGAGCTTGTGCTTTTCGTTCCCGTAAACGGGGTCGCCCGCGACGGGATGACCGAGATGGGAGAGGTGCACGCGGATCTGGTGCGTCCGGCCGGTCTCCAGCGTCAGTTCCATCAGAGAATAGGTCCCGGACGGATTCGTTCCGAGCGTGCGGTAGCGGGTGACGGCGCGCCTGCCTTCTTCCGGCGCCGTGACGGCCATCTTCTTCCTGTCCGCGCGGCTTCTGCCGACCGGCAGGTCGATCACGCCTTCCGGTTCCCTGAACGTCCCGGCGCAGACCGCTTCGTAGATCCTCGTGAAGTCGTGCTTCGCGATCTGCTCTGCGAGCCCGTTGTGCGCCTCGTCCGTTTTCGCGACGATCAGCAGTCCCGAAGTGTCCTTGTCGATGCGGTGGACGATCCCGGGACGGATCTTTCCGTTGATGGAGGACAGCCGTTCGCCGCAATGATACAGCAGCGCGTTCACGAGCGTCCCGTCGGGATTGCCGGGCGCGGGATGCACGACCATGCCCTGCGGCTTGTTGACGACCAGAAGGTCGCCGTCCTCGTAAACGATGTCGATCGGAAGATCCTGCGGAAGACAGTCGATCGGCTCCGGTTCGGGGTCGTCGTATTCCAGCAGGTCGCCCGCTTTGACAAGATCTCTCTTTTTGCAGATTTTTCCGTTCAGAAGCACGTTGCCGGAAGCGATCCAGTCCTGCGCTCTGGAGCGGCTGACGGACGCGATCTCCGACAGGAGGACGTCGATCCGCTTCCCGCCGTCGGACTCCGAAACGACTTCGACGGAATCCTTCTCATTCGCCGTCATTTTTGTCACCGGACGGTTCTTCTTCCGCACCGGAAGGAACGTCACTTCCCGCGCCGGGCTCCGGAACGGCTTCCGCCTCCGCCTTCTTTTCGCGGATCCTCTTCTCGACCTTCGGTTCGAAGGCGATGATGTACACGGCCAGGCAGACGGCGCCGACCGTGACGAAAATGTCCGCGACGTTGAAAACGGCAAACCGGAAGAATCCGAAGAACAGGAAATCGAATTCGATGAAGTCGACCACCTTGCCCGAGAAGACCCTGTCGATCAGGTTACCGATCCCTCCCGCGAGGATCATGCTCAGCGTCACCGTCAGCAGCGGATGCCGCCTGATGAATTTGATCAGCAGAAACGCGACGATGCCCATCGCGATCAGCGTGAAGATCATCAGGATCACGGGATGCTGATTCAGCATGCTGAACGCGCCTCCGGTGTTTTCCGTTCTGTAGAACCGGATGAATCCGGGGATCACCTTCACGCTTCCGTAAAGTTCGATGTTGGAGACGACGACCGCCTTCGTGATCTGGTCAAGCGCGACGCCGCATACGATGATCAGCGCGGAAACGACGTACCAGATCATTTCCGGACTGCCTCTCTGCAGCGCGGACAGAGGTAATCCTCATCGCCGTCCGGCTCGCAGTCGTCCCTGTAGACCCAGCATCTCGAGCATTTTTTGCCGCCTGCGACTTCGACGAGCACGGCGACTCCGCTCTGCGTTTCGGTGAACGCGCCGGAAGGCGCTTCTCCGTTCGAGAGCGAGACTTTGCTGACGATGAAGATCTCCTCGAGCTCGTCCTTGTGCTCCGCGAACAGTTTCATCGCGGCGTTGTCAGGCGAACCGTAAATGGTCACGCTGGCTTCCAGGGACTTGCCGATGATCTTCTCGGCTCTGGAGAGTTCGAGCGCCTTCATGACGTCGTCTCTGACGTCGAACAGGCCGTCGTATTTCTTCTCCATGTCCGGGAAATCCATGTCTTCTCTGTATTCCGGCATCGGATTGCAGAAAACGGATTCGGGACGGTCTTCCTCCGTCAGGCTGATATATCCCCAGAGTTCCTCCGCGGTGAACGAAAGGATCGGGGCGAGGATCTTGGTCAGCGATTTGACCGTCAGATACATCACCGTCTGGGCGCTCCGGCGTTCCGGCGCGTCCTTGCGGTTGCAGTAGAGTCTGTCCTTGGTGATGTCGATGTACAGCTTCGAAAGGTCGATGGAGCAGAAATTCAGCACGTCGTGGCAGATGACGTGGAACTCGTATCTGTCGTACGCTTCTCTCGCGCTGCGGACAAGACGGTTCAGTCTGGAGACCGCCCAGCGGTCGATGTCGGGCATCTGATCGAACGGCACCATATCCGTCTTCGGGTTGAAGTCCTGATCCGGCATGCCAAGGTCGGCCAGCAGGATCCTGCAGGTGTTTCTGATCTTTCTGTAGCTTTCGGACAGCTGACGGAACATGGCGTCCGAGCAGCGGACGTCGACGCGGTAGTCGCTCGAAGCGACCCACAGACGCAGAATGTCGGCGCCGTAGACTTTGATGATGGATTCCGGAGCGACGACGTTTCCGAGCGACTTGTGCATCGCCTTGCCTTCGCCGTCCACGGTCCAGCCGTGCGTCAGTACGGCTTTGTACGGCGCGCCGCCCTTCCCTGCGCCGACCGAGGTCAGCAGAGAGGACTGGAACCATCCGCGGTACTGGTCTCCGCCTTCCAGATACAGATCGGAGGGACGCCGCATGCCTTCCCTTCCGTCCAGCACGTCGAAATGCGTGGAGCCGGAGTCGAACCAGCCGTCCAGCGTGTCGGTTTCCTTCGTGAATCCGTCCGCCTTCCCGCAGTGCGGGCACTTGAATCCGGACGGAAGCAGGTCTTTCGCTTCCTTTTCGAACCAGATGTTGGAGCCGTTCTCCGCGAACAGCGCGGAGATCCGGTCGATCGTTTCGGGCGTGCATACGGGTTTCCCGCAGGAGCCGCAGTAGAAGACGGGGATCGGAAGACCCCAGTGGCGCTGACGGGAAATGCACCAGTCGGAACGTTCCGCGATCATGGATTCCATCCGTTCCTTGCCCCACGCGGGCATCCAGGTCACGTCCTCGCACGCGGCGACGGCCGCGTCGCGGAATTTTTCCACGGAGCAGAACCACTGCGGGGTCGCGCGGTAAATGATCGGCTTCTTGCAACGCCAGCAGTGCGGATACGGGTGCACGATCTCCTTCGAAGCGAGCAGAGCGCCGGACTGCTTCATGTCCTCGACGATCGCCTCGTTGGATTCGTCGAACCGGAGTCCCGCGAATTTGCCCGCCGCTTCGCCCTGGTATCCGCGGTCGTCCACGGGCACCAGGATCTCCAGATGGTATTTCATTCCGGTCATGTAGTCTTCCGCGCCGTAGCCCGGTGCGGTATGCACGAAACCGGTGCCGGTGTCCATCGTCACGTAGTCCGCGCAGCAAAGCTGGCTGGTCCTGGGCAGGAACGGATGATCCGCCTGCATGTATTCGAAATCCTGGCCTTTCAGCCCCGTCTGCACGATCTCGTAATCCTCGATCCCCGCGACGGACATGGTTTCCTTCACGAGCGCCTCGGCGAGGATCAGATATTCGCCGCCCGTACGGACGACGCAATAGTCTTCGCGCGGATGCGCCGCGATGGCGACGTTGCCCGGCAGCGTCCAGGGCGTCGTCGTCCAGATGACGAAATACGTCCGGGAAAGA
>CACZRJ010000061.1 GCA_902783535.1 uncultured Ruminococcus sp.
ACCCGCGGACCCTGGGGGTACATGCGGCATCCGAACTATCTCGGCGAGCAGGGCATGTGGGCGAGTCTCTACCTGTTCGTGATCGGCGCGGGCGAAACGGCGTTTGGCGTCTTCAACTGGTCTTTCCTGGGCGCGCTCTTCCTCGTTCTGCTCTTCATGGGCAGCTCCGTGCTCGGGGAAAAGATCTCGTCCGGTAAATACCCGAAATACAAAGACTACGTCTCTCAGGTGTTCAAATACCTGCCGCTCCGGAAATTTGACCCGGAAAAGCATTCCGGCGTTCTTCAGAAAGGGGAATGATCATGACGGTCAACGTTTACGAACAGTATTTCGAGGCTGAAGCAACATTCAGCGGCGTCAGAAGGCGCGCGGCGCTGGTTACGCTGGTGTCCGACTCCGAGTCCGGACACATCCGCTACGAAGCCAATGTGACCTTCTTCCCGCACGAAAACGACGAGGATTACGCCGTCTCCTATGACGCGATATTCGGCAAAGTCCTGTACGAAGGAAAAGGCAGACGGTCGAAGAAGAAGGAACAGATCTTCATGGAGACCTTCCGGCAGGAGATCGACGCACTTTCGGCGGAAGCCGGCGGGAAAGTATATTGGGACAGGCCGCTCCGCGAAGCGAGACGGGGCTGAGGGAAACGGAAAAACGCGAGAACAAACGAAGAACGCTTCTTTGGGGAAAAACCCCCGCGAAGCGTTCTTTTCACACGTTTCCCTTATTGGGCGTTCCGGTAGATGCGTTCGACTTCCGTCAGTCCGAGCGGCTTGATCCGGGAGAGTTTCACCGTCCCGTTTGCCGTCGCGTCGTGCGCGAGTAATGCGTATTCCTCTTCGGTCGGGTGCACGCCGAGCTCTGTCAGGGAGGTCGGAACGCCGATCGACCGGAAGTAGGCGACCGTCTTTTCGATCCCCGCTTTCGCGGTCTCTTCGGGGCTGTTCCCGCGGACGCCCCAGACCTTCTCAGCGAACCGTTCGAACCGCGGCAGGCAGTCTTTGTACACCTCTTTCGCCCATGCGCCCCAGACGGACGAGAGGGACTCGCCGTGGATGGCCCCGTAGCGGGCGGAAAGCGCGTGTCCGAGCTTGTGGACGGAGAAGTCCTTGCCTCTGCCGCATTCGGTCAGGTTGTTGTGGGACAGGCTGGACGCCCAGAAGATCTCGCTCATGGCGTCGTAGTCGTCCGGATGTTCGACGATGATCTGCCCGTTTCTGACGACCGTGCGGAGCAGGCCTTCGGCGATCTCGTCCGTCAGCTCGGCATGACTGTCGGGAATGAAATACCGTTCCATCGTATGCATCATGATGTCCGTCACGCCGGCCGCGAGCTGCCTTCTCGGGACGGTCGCGCCGTACGAGGGGTCCATGATCGCGAAAACGCACCGGTTGAAGGGCGTGTTGATGCCCGCCTTTTTCCCGACCTTCTCGTTCGTCAGGACGGCGGAATCGCTCATTTCGCTGCCTGCCGCGGGCATGGTGAGCACCGCGCCGACCGGCATGGACTTGGTCAGCGGCACGGTTTTCGTCCAGAGGTCCCAGAGGGGCGTTTCCGGATTCGCAGTACCGTGGGCGACCGCTTTCGCCGTGTCGATCGCGCTTCCTCCGCCGACGCCGATGATGAGTTTAGCGCCGCAGGCAAGCGCCTTTTTGACACCTTCTTCGGCATGCGCGAGGGTCGGGTTCGGCTCGGCGCCCCCGAACAGCTCCGCGGTCACACCGGCTGCTTCCAGCAGATGTTTGATCCTGCCGATCAGTCCGCTCCGGACGGCGCTGCCTTTTCCGTAAACGAGCAAAGCCGTCTTTCCGTATTTCGACGCGTATCTTCCGATCTGTTCGACGGCGTCTTTTCCGAATATAATTTCCGTGGGCACCAAATATGTGAAATTCTGCATCTGTTTTCTCCCTTCGCGTTGCGATGACGGACACGTATTCAAGCTCTTCCGCGCATCCGGTCCGCCTGGATCCATTTTATCAAATGTGGGTTCGGCGGTCAATAGGAAACTTTCTCATCGAACGAAGAAACGGCTGCCTTTCATCCTTTCATCCCGCGACCGAAATCGCGGGTGTTCCCGGACATCATATAAACGCAGGAGAAAGCCATGCCGCCTTTCCCGGAGACATGGCTTTCTGATTTTTCGGAGTTCTTCCGGCTTTTTGCTGTTGGAGTTTACGTTTTGGCAGCCGTCCCGAGAACGATCCGCTTCAGAAGCATATAGTCATTCGCGCGGACAGTTCCGTCTCCGTTGATATCAAGACGCCCGCTCTGATCCTCGGTCGGCCGGGCGGTTCTCAGAATGATCCGCTTCAGGAGCAGATAGTCCGAAGCATTCACTCTTCCGTCTCCGTTGACGTCACCGAGTTTATACGCCGGTATTTTTGCTTTTTCGGCATATTCCGCCCGGTACTCCGCATTCCCGGTCACCGGGGCGATTGCCGGATCCCATCCTTTGAATTCATATTCATACGCATCATCGGCCGCGCGCACGGGATTCTCCGGTGCGGTGACGGTATCATTGAAATGATGCTTCGTCTCCGAAAGCACTGTTCCGTCCCAGTCGACGAACCTGACGGTGTATTCGATGTATTCTTTCTGATTGTCCGGGTCGGACGTAAAGGTCTTCCCGCCGAATACGGCGGATGCCGTATAATACCGTATGCCTTTGTCTTCCGTCACCGTGACGGTCGCATCCGTCCGGACAGTGTCCCCGCATTCCGTGCAGGTGAACACGGCCTGTGCGGACTTGTGATCTTCCGCCCAGATGTATTCCGGCTCGCCCCAGACGTGGCCGGGGGCAGGGATCGGCTCGGTTTTCGTATCCGTGTACTCGACCCAGCGGAAGACGACCGTCGCGGTGTATGCGATGCTGCCCGCGGTCTCGCAGCCGGGCTCGGTGCGTTCGACGCTGATGACTGCGTTCATCGTGACGGTGCTGCCGTCCAGCTTGTCTGTGAACCTGGCGGCGGCGGTGTAGCCGTCCCATGTCCATCCTGCAAATTCGTATCGCGCCTCCTCCGCGGAGAGTTCATCCGATGTGTAGGCGGCCAGCGGCTTGCCGTTGTAGGCGGACGCGCCCTCCGCGATGGAGACGGTATAGGTCATGCCGGGGTCAAAGCCGTTCCCGTCCAGCGGCGTGAGCAGCATGGTTCTTGCATAGGTCCTCGTCCCGTCCGCGGGATCCGCTTCGGCGTCGGGGAATCTGATTGCACAGGGGATCACCGTATCGCCGTTCTTTACCAGAACGATGGCTTCGGTCAGCGTGGAGACGTCCATGTACAGGCTGAAGGTCAGTTCGGCGCGGTCCGTATCCATGCTGATTTTCGCGACCTCGGGGCTTGCGGTGGAATACAGCGGGATGTTGATTCCCAGCTGAACCGGCATGACCGGCAGCCATCCGGCGGTGGAGCCGTCGTCCAGATTGGCGTTGGGATGACCGGCGCTGGTGTTGTCCGAAAGACCGCTGCCCTCCGGCGCGGTCACACGGACCTGCCATTCGCCTTCAGGAACGAACCACTGATACCAGCCGGCGACGGTCTCCTGCGGGTTGATCTGGTTGTGTTCATCCGCGTTCCAGACGGTCTCGGTGCCGTCTGGCGCGCGTTCATAGAGGGTCGCGATCGCACCGTCGACGGTGTTGGACAGCACCGCCTCGTAGACGACGCCCTGCGGGTCGCGGATGGGGCGCGCGCCCGCTCCGCCGCCGTTTGCGACGGACCTGGCCGCGTTCTTGAGGTTAAAGATCTCGAAGTTCCTGTTTCCGGTTGCGCGGAGCCCGTCCTGCAGGTCGCTGAGCGCGTTCAGCAGCCGGATCGCATCCTGATTTCCGTTGTGGGTCGTCATCAGGCGTTCGAGGTTCGCTTCATCCCCGTTGTATGTGCCGTTCATCATATCCGAATAGGACTCGAGCGCAAACAAGATATTGTCGGCGCCGTCCGCCCCCTTGTCCTGATCCAGATTGTTCAGAATGCCGTTGATGCAGTCGTTGAGATTCTTGTAGCCGCCCTCGTTCATGAGGCTGCTCAGCTCGTTGTAGGCGTCGACGAACGACTGACCGGCGTCCAGGTCTCCGTCGGAGAAGCCCTGATTCGTCAGATCGTCCAGCCCGTCCATCAGACCCTTTTGGCTCATGCCGTTCATCTGGCTCTGGCTGGTGCCTGCGTAGGAGGCGGTCATGCGGGAGAGCATTCCGAGGTTGGAGTTGTTGGGCGTCTGCGACCGGCCCGTCACCTTCTGATACGAGCGCGTGATTGCGCCTGCTGCGCCGGAAATGTTGATCAAACTCGAATAATTCTTCGGCTTGAATGTGGATGCTTCTCCGCCGCCGCGCCGGGCGCTTCTCTTTCTGGCGCCGGCCGGGCCGAGGTCGACGCGCTGCGTGCGGGACCAGCCGTCGGGATCGTCCCCGGTCGGAAGCAGGACCGTCCAGGCGTTGTACCAGTTCTCACCGTCCTCCACGGTGAAGGCCTCGCTCCGGAGGATCGTTCGGCCGTCCACCGTGGTGCCGGTTTGGAAGCCGCCTTCCTGCCAGCTCCCGTAATCCACGTCAGCGGCCACGCCGTCGGTATATCCGAAGAAGCCGCGAAGAGCCGCCATGGATTCGGCGGAGCCGTCAAAGCTGTCCCAGTCGAAATCGTCCGGATTCTCATAGTAGAGCGAAACGATCTCGTAGAGCAGGTCCTTCCAGACGTCGAACTCGTACTGCCGCTGCTCGGCCAGCGCTTCCGGGCCGATCTCTTCATAGGCG